>NZ_NNRN01000005.1:0-31112 GCF_002252535.1 Brucella lupini | reverse complement strand
GCTGACGCCGGCCGGTAATCACCTCGATCCGATGGTACTTTCGTAACGTCCCGATTGCTGCCGCCTTTTGAACCAAGGCCTCGTGGCATAAGACACGTGTTTAACGACGTCGTTAGCGACGTGTCTTATGCGAGGATTGGATGCGAGTTGAGGTTCTTGGCGCGGAACGGCGTCGTCGCTGGGGCGATCAGAAGAAACTGGATATCGTCATGTCGATTGGGATCGGCGGTGCGACGGTCACGGATGTGGCTCAGCGGTACGATGTGACCCGTCAGCAGATTTACACATGGCGACGGGAACTGAAGAAGAAGGGTCTTCTGCTCTCTTCGCGGGAAGCCGTATTTCTTCCTGTTGATATGGGTAGTGAGCAGATCCCTTCTGGGGTTAGCGATGACGCTGATGCTTCGTCCTCAATGATTGAATTGCACTTGCGCTGCGGTCGCAGCCTTCGTTTCACGAGCACGCTGGAGGATACGGTGCTGGCACGGCTCATCCGGACGGTGGAACAGGCATGATTGGACCGGGCACTGGCGTTCGGGTTTACCTTGCCTGCGGCGTGACAGATATGAGGAAAGGTATTGAGGGCCTTTCGATGTTGGCGCAGGATGTCTTGCGCCAGAAGCCGACAGGTGGAGCTGTCTTCGCCTTTCGCGGGCGGCGTGGTGATCGGGTGAAGCTGTTGTATTTTGATGGCCAGGGATTTTGCCTTTACTATAAAATCCTGCAGAAAGGGCGTTTCCCCTGGCCTTCAGCGGCCGATGGGACGGCTCGACTGACAGCAGCGCAGCTGGCGATGCTATGGGAAGGAATAGATTGGAGACGTCCGGACTGGGGTGCTCCGCCCGCCCGCGTCGGTTGATTTTATCTTACTGAAACTACTTGTTTTTATGGCGTTCTGTCCTGACTTATGCTAGTCAGGATCATGTCGAATGCGAGCTCAATTCTTCCTGATGATCCAGCCTTTCTGAAGGCAATGATCACCGCCTTGCAGGCGGAGAATGCGAAGATGTCGGCGGCGTTGAAAGCACACGATCACCTGATCCAGGGTCTGAGGCTACGCATTGCGCGATTGAAGAAACAGGTCTTCGGCAAGTCTTCTGAAAAAATCGAGCGGGAAATTGCGCAACTGGAACTGGCGCTGGAGGATCTGTTGATTGCCAGCGCCGAGCAGGAGGCCGGGCCCGTCGAAGAGCTTGAAAACGATACGGCTTGCGGTCCGGAGGAGACTTTAAAGCCCAAGTCATCACGTCGGCGTCCACGTGTGTCGGAAAATGCTGTTCGCGAACGTCGTGAACTGGATCCCGGTCATTGCTGTCCTGCGTGCGGAGGCGAGTTGCGTTTTGTTGGAGAGGATGTCAGCGAAATCCTCGACATGATCGCAGCGACGATGAAGGTCATCGAGATCGCCAGGCCAAAGAAGTCATGCCGTTGCTGTGAGAAGATGGTGCAGGTTCCTGCTCCCAGCCGCCCGATACCGGGCAGTATGGCTGGTGCCGGGCTTCTGGCCTATATTCTGGTCTCCAAATTCGATGATCATCTGCCGCTCTATCGCCTCAACGAGATATTCGCGCGGATGGGGGCCGATATACCTGACAGCACACTGGTGGATTGGTGCGGTCGTGCCATGCAGGTGCTCCGTCCGCTGATCGAGCGCATTGAGATTGAGATCATGAAAAGCGATCTCCTCCATGCTGACGATACGCCGATCCGGGTGCTGGATCGCTCATTGCGCGACAAGGGATTGGGCAAAGGTGTGAAGAAGGGCAGGATCTGGACATATGTCCGCGATCAGCGTCCATGGGCAGGTAGTGCGCCACCAGGTGCGGTTTATTACTTCGCGCCCGACTGGAAGGAAGAGCACGTTCATCGCCATCTCGAAAAGGCGAGTGGCATTCTTCAGGCCGATGGCTACAAAGGCTATACGAAGCTATATGAGCCGGGATCGGACGGAAAGCGTCGGTTCTGGGAAGCTTCATGCTGGGCGCATTGGCGGCGTGACTTTCATGACATCTGGACCGCGAACAAATCCGGGATTGCGCGCGAGGCTCTCGATCGGATCGGTGCGCTGTATGATATCGAACGGGATATTGTAGGCCGGCCCGCCGATGTACGGCTCGCCACGCGTCAAAAGCACAGCAAGCCAAAGATCGATGAACTGCACGCATGGGCAGAAAAGCAGTTGCTTCGCATTCCGGGAAAAAGCGAACTTGCGAAAGCTTTGCGCTATGGGCTGAGCAGATGGCCGTCACTCTGCCTGTTCCTGGAGGACGGACGCGTGGCCATGGACAACAACGCTGCGGAACGAGCCCTCAGACCGATAGGAGTAGGACGCCGGAATTGGTTGTTCGCAGGCGCTGACACCGGCGCGGAAACCTTGGCACGCGCCATGACGATCATTGAAACAGCGAAGATGAACGGCATCAACCCGCAAGCTTATCTGGCCGATGTGCTCGACCGCATTCACGACCACAAGATCAATCGGCTCGATGAGTTGCTCCCGTGGAATTGGAAGCCCCTCGCAGCTGAACATGCAAAGGCAGCCTGATGACCACGGTCAGATTTGTTTACACGCTCGACTATGTCGCCGAAATGCTCGAAGAGGATGTCGATCTTCTTCAGGCGATCATCTACAATGATGACAACTTGACCTATGGCAATATCATCAGTGTCGTGACCGGAGACGACCAGTCTACAAGCGCCCTGACGGACGACGGCATTGATGAGCTAAGACAGATGCTGGCTGACGCCCGTAAATCAGTCGAAAAATGGCAAGAATTCCTCGAATGCTTTGTCGATGACGAAGAGATCGTCGCCCGCCTCAAGACATATTCACCACGGTAACAATCGGGCGGTTACGTACTTTCCCTCATGCCTGGCTTCATCCATGTCTTCAAGCATGGCATCAGCGCGATCTCCAATCATCTCGGTCCGCTCCTATCAATAAAGAAGCTTATCTCGCGNCGGTTATCCTGCGGTTATTCGTGTGGATAATGGCAGCGAATTTATCTCTCGTGACCTGGATCTATGGGCTTACCATAAGGGGGTGGTGCTCGACTTCTCCCGGCCCGGCAAGCCGACAGATAACAGCTACATCGAGAGCTTCAATGGCAAGTTCAGAGCCGAGTGCCTGAACGCCCATTGGTTCATGAGTCTTGACGACGCCCGCATTAAGATGGAGGATTGGCGTAGAGACTATAACGAATTCCGGCCACATAGCGCCATTGGCAATAAGGTGCCGATTTCGCTTATGAATGGCTCAACGGCATCCCCGCCGCTTTGAGCCTTAAACCCGGAAAATTCCAGCTCTCCGTGGCCCAAAATCGGGGTGCACCTCAAAAACCGCTGGAGCGAACTCAAAACTGGATAAAACTTGGGGGCAACGTCAGGGGATTCCTTTCAAGTATCTAAGCCGAATTCGGGAGGAAACTTGTTCAAAGTTGTTCATTTCCCGAATCACTTCTGGCCTAATTGATTATTTTTTTTAAAGAGCGCTTTCTCAAACAGTTGATCAAAGTCCTTAGCCTTCTTGGACCAATCCCAAGCTTTTATATAAGTCAAATTTTCATTTGCCAGGCGTTGTAACATGCTGCGATCAGATGAAAGATTGAGTAACGCTTCCGCCATCGCTTCCGGTGTTCTTTCACGAAGTATGAATTTTTTCTGCTCTGGTCCAAAAGCTTCACTGACGATACCTACATTAGTAGACACAATGGGAACGCCGCACGCCATTGCCTCTAAGATAGGGTTCGGTGTTCCTTCTATCAACGATCCACAAACATAAACGTCTATTGATGAGTAATAATCCGGCATTTCATCATAAGATCTAAATATAATCTGCTTATCGGCAAAATTCTCTATATAATCAATTCCTTTTGAAGCTAGTATAGATAATGCGGGCCGGATTATCGTATGTAGACCTTTGTAATCTATGCCATCTTCGTCTGGTCTCCATGCACTGTTCCCGGCCCACCCGATAACTAAAGGGCGATCAAGGTTAGAAGTAAAACGCTCAGTTCTAATGGGAATAAAATGAGAAAGGTCAACGCCATCTTGTAGGGTCGCAGTCGGATTCGGAAAACTCGCTATCGAGCTATAAATGTCATGAAGAATTTTAGAAGAAACGCTGTATCCGTCAACTAGCGAGAAAACTTCCTCATATCTCTCGATGGACTTGTCATCAAGAAACAGATGATCGTAAACGGCTGTTGTGATTGCTATACCGTCGAATTTGTCTTGCAATGATGAATAATATTCGGTAACTCCTGCTAATTCAGCACGCTGCTTTTCGAATCCCCAGCATAATCCACCAAGAATTTGCCGCCAAAAGAAGTGGACAAGATCGTATCCTTCCAACACTAAGAGCAACTGAAAAAAACCATCAAAATCTGAAAAATATAAAATATCTATATCATACTTACTGCCCAGCGACTTTTTTATTTGTCGGGCAATATTTGCAAATGCCCAATTATCGGTATCAGCTACTAGCGCTATTTTAGGTAGTTTTTTGATATCTTTTTCTAAAGTTGTTTCTTGTTGCTCCATCATATCGTGCTTGGAGCGGACCCAATCTTCGAGATCATCATTCCAGAAGTTGAAGCTATGCTTTTTCTCCATATATTTAGCGGAATGTTCGATTGCGGACGGACTATAACGCT
The DNA here is from genome assembly GCF_002252535.1 of Brucella lupini. NCBI lineage: Bacteria > Pseudomonadati > Pseudomonadota > Alphaproteobacteria > Hyphomicrobiales > Brucellaceae > Brucella > Brucella lupini. The sequence continues at coordinate 26,457 of NZ_NNRN01000005.1, read as the reverse complement.
CCATACGATACCGGCGCGCATCTTCATCTGTACGCATTGGGTGTTCATGAATAAGTGAAAAGGTGCCCACGGTTCCTACTTTGATACCCGCTTGAAACAGCCGGATTGAAAAGTCTGTATCCTCGAACCCCACAAACATGTTTTCGTCATACCCACCCAAGGCCTTGAACGAGTTTTTCTCAAAAACAGATGAACCACCAAAAAGGAATGTGCTTAACTGAGGATCGGCTTCTTGGACACTTGGTTTGGAAATTGCGTAAGCCCCACCATGTCCGAGACGGAGATTTTGCTGATCGTCAAAGTGGACATAGAGGTGTCCACCAAAAGAGAAAATTGTTTCACCGTCTGGCTCTAATAAAGGCAAATTAGCAAATTTGCATCCGAGAATGGCCAAATCCCGTTGAACTTTTTCTAAGGGATTTGTTGTGAAGTAAATATCGTTATCAAGACACATCAACCAATCGGTTCTGACATGCTCAATTGTTCTATTTCGTCCACCTGCTACTCCAAAGTTCTGGCCTAGGGAGACTAATCTATTTTTACATGGAAGACATTTAAGTATTTCTTGCAGTTTCAGTAGTTCGTCTGGATCTGATCCGTTGTCAATCGCAAGGACTTCACCGGAAAAATTTGGAATATGCTCAGATATAGATTGACACAAACGTTCAGTTAGATAGCTACGATTGAGGGCCAAAAAAGTAATAGTCAAGTTACAGCCATTTATACCTATATTAGGACCATTTACGTCTAGAAAGTCCGTTGATAGATAAGCGTGGCTACTGCTAGATGTATATGAAAGAGACTGCACACCAGGTGCCAAAGTGAATTTCATGATTTTCCTCTATATATGCGCTTCGCCCAATCAAAGGTTTTTGCCATTAACATCATGATTTTAGTCGGCACGAAGCGCCTTATTCGGGTATAAATTGCAACAGCACGCCAAGGTATACTATCAAGGCGCGCATTATTCTCAATCAGCTGATATTTAAGATTCTGAATCTCATTTGATAGGTTAATAATCCGCAATTTTTGAGAATCGCTATTAACCTGAAGCAGCTTAAGCTCAATATTGGCAGCTTTCTTTGCGAGCTGTTCAGATCTTATTTTTGCTTTTAGATCATAACATAGTTGTCTAGCCTTATAAAGCTCTGGCGTTAGTATACCTTCTTCTAATGTGTTTTTTTCTATTTCAATGTTGACAGGAGTCACGGGCGGCATTGGTGGAGCATGAAATGTTGCCGATAATTCATCAATTATTTGATTGCCGCCCCATACACCCAAGAAGTAAGAGCAATTCTCAGTTGAGAGTTCTCGTTCGTCAGGCAGAAGATGATGTAGTCCGACAGTGGTGCGGAGACGGCGCAAATCTAATGCGTTGATTCCCGGCTTGAGTAGTGGGTTGTCAGATCTGATATTCGCAAACCCAGCAATTGGCACTCCCAAAAAAGTTGCTCTCGGTTCACCTAAAATATCAGTGACCAATCCAAAGAATTCCTGCGCAGTATACTTTTTAAAGTGATAAGGATTTCCCATGTTTTCACTGGGATAGTAATAGTGATCATTTGGGCATGAAATAACAAACGTAGCATCTGGTGATGCAAGAGATTTAATTCTTTCTATAAAAAAAATAGGATCATTAATATGTTCTATTGTCTCAAATGAGACGATTAAGTCAAATTTTTGCCTTCCTAGCACTTCGGTTATTTTCTCGGCTGAAGAATTTATAAACTTAATATTAGTGCCGTGAAAATTCTCTTTTGCTTTATCAATGGCTTCCTCAGAAATATCTACCCCGACCACCTTCTTGGCATGCCAGTGTTTAGCCATGAGATATGAACCATAGCCTTCGCCACACGCCAAGTCTAATACAGTTTTATTTTCACAAATACCAGCAACAGAACTGTAGCGTGCTACGTGGATCGATGACTCGATAGCGCTGTAGGCATGATCATCACTAAATGGCAGTCGTTCCAATCTGATGTCCTCAAAATTTTTACCACACCTTGGCTTGCATAAGCACGCTGGTACTGTCAACTCTGTCCAGGATAATGCTCCGGAATTGTGGTCATGCAATATCAAGAATCAACTACCTGCATACCGATATCAAGTTTAAAAAAGTTTTAGGCCATGCATACTGAAAAATTTAATTGCTGACTGAATGAAAACTTTTATATGCCAGATTCCCTTCTTTGCGGCATGCCCGCCACCATGGGTGACTCGAACAGTGGGCACGTATGCCGTATCGGCAAATTTACCCGACCTTAATGAAAGGTCAAAATCCTCAAAATACAAAAAGAAATTATCACTAAATCCGCCCGTATTCTTTAAATTACTACCTCTAAAAAGCATGAAGCACCCGCTTACTATAGGCGGGTTCCAATAGACGGAATTTTTTGTTTCAGCCTGCATCTCATATCGCGCTAAGCGTGCAGTGAAGAGCTTTCTCACGCTTTGAGGTGCAAAGCCTCGCAGGAATAAATCGAAGACTGTCGGGTAGCGCTTGCACAGGTATTGCCTTTGCCCATTTGGCCAAACTGCAAATGGACTCAACAGCCCGCAGTTTTCATTCGCTCTCATGAAAGCTAATGCATTGACTAGAGCATCTGGACTTAACTGAATGTCCGGGTTGAGGATGAGATGGAATTCTCCTCTCTGTTGAATAGAAATATTATGAGCTCGACCAAAGCCGATATTACCTTGTCCATGGACTAATTTAATAGGGAAATCTGGATATTTACGGTCAAGAAATTTGGCAACCTCAGTACTTGATGAGTTGTCTACAATGGTGATAAAATACTCTCCGCCTGTTAACCCGTCGAGCGCTGTTTTCAGGCTACTCAATGTTTTCTCCAATTCGACAAGATTGGGATTGTACGTAACAATGGAGGCCGTCAGCAACGGTTGCACATTGGTTTGTTGATCGGCAGATAAATCAGAATTGAGCATTATTTTTATTCTCAGTTTACTCAGCAAGATGGGGCTTGTAAGCCAAAAAGGGACAGCTTGGAAAAGTTTGGTCACTACGAAGTTTAATTTGCGTCATCGGTATTTTCGGGGTGTCATAACGAAGCCATTTTCCCAATTAACTGTGAATCTATATGAACGAAGACATAAAAATAAGATGTTAGGAAGTGAATTCGTATGAAGGGAATTATTCTCGCCGGCGGCAGTGGCACCAGGCTGTACCCTCTAACAATAGCAGTCTCCAAGCAGATTTTACCTGTCTATGACAAGCCAATGATCTATTATCCGCTGAGTGTCTTGATGTTGGCAGACATTCGAGAGATTCTCATCATTTCGACACCACATGATCTGCCACTTTTCCAGAAACTGCTTGGTGATGGAAGCGAATTCGGAATAAGTTTTTCTTACGCCGAACAGGAACATCCTAACGGTTTGGCGGAAGCATTCATAATTGGTGGAGAGTTTATCGGTAACGACAGTGTGGCGATGATTCTTGGTGATAATATCTACTTTGGGGACGGTCTCTCCAAATTATCACAACTCTCATCTCGTTCATTGACGGGCGGTACTGTTTTTGCCTATCGCGTGGATGACCCGCAGCGCTATGGCGTGGTGGAATTTGATAGCAAGACTGGTCGGGCAATATCCATTGAAGAGAAGCCGGAAAGGCCGAAATCACATTGGGCTGTCACAGGTCTTTACTTTTATGACAATCAAGTCGTCGATATTGCACGTTCGATCAAGCCGTCGGCTCGTGGTGAGCTTGAAATTACCACAGTCAATAATGTCTATCTCGAACGTGGTCAGTTAAATGTTCAGCGCTTCGGTCGCGGATATGCCTGGCTGGATACAGGTACCCATGACAGCCTGCATGAAGCGTCCTCCTTTGTGCAAACGATTGAAAAGCGCCAAGGCATCAAGATCGCCTGCCCAGAGGAAATTGGACTGGATAAAGGTTGGCTGAGCAGTGAAGCTTTGCTTAAGCGAGCAGCTAAACTTGGAAAAACTGAATATGCAGCTTATCTGCGCCGACGTGTTGATGAATTGGGGAAAGATTGATGGAAGCCCGTTCGTTAGCTTTAGACGGCGTTTTTGAGATAGTTCCGCAAAAGTTCAGTGATGATCGCGGTTTTTTTTCCGAAACCTATAATGCAAAATCACTTGCAGAAGCCAGTATAGATCTAAATTTCGTTCAGGACAATCACTCCTATTCTGCGGCAAAGGGTGTTGTGCGCGGGCTTCACTATCAGTTGCCACCATTTGCACAGGACAAACTGGTGCGTGTTATGCGTGGTGCAATTCTGGATGTTGCGGTGGATATTCGTAGAAGTTCGCCAACATTCGGGAAGTGGGTCGCGCTGGAAGTTTCCGCCGAAAAGTGGAACCAGATTCTTGTGCCCAAGGGCTTCGCGCACGGTTTCATGACACTCGTTGAAAACACCGAGGTTGTCTACAAGGTCACGGATTACTATTCCCTGGAGCATGATCGCTCGATCCGTTTTGACGATCCGGCTATCGGTATTGAATGGCCACTTCCTTCTTCAGGCGTCCAGCTTTCTGACAAGGATCAGAAGGCCCCACTTTTTGCTGACGCAGAAGTTTTTGCTTGAGGAAATGATATGAATATTCTCGTTACCGGTGGAGCAGGGTTTATTGGTTCGGCCGTCTGTAGACATCTCGCTGATGATCCGAAGGTCAATGTAGTCAACCTTGATAAGCTGACCTATGCAGGTAATCTGGCGTCTCTACGTCAGATCGAAAACCACCCGAATTACAGTTTTCTCCAGACCGATATATGTGACGACACGAGCGTTCTGGAAGCATTGCGCGCCCACGAAATCGATGTGGTCATGCATTTGGCGGCGGAAAGCCACGTAGACCGTTCAATCGATGGTCCGGGTGCATTCATCGAGACGAATATCGTCGGAACGTTCCGTTTGCTCAATGCGGCACTTGCTTACTGGCGAGAGTTACCGGAACCGCGCAAATCGAGTTTCCGTTTCCACCACATTTCGACGGATGAAGTGTTTGGCGATCTGCCTTTCGATAGCGGAATCTTCACCGAAGAAACCCCGTATCAGCCGTCTTCGCCTTATTCGGCTTCGAAGGCTGCCTCAGATCATCTGGTGCGGGCTTGGTATGAGACCTATGGCCTGCCGGTCGTGCTCACCAATTGCTCGAACAATTACGGACCGTTCCATTTTCCGGAAAAGTTGATCCCTCTCGTCATTCTTAACGCGCTCGATGAAAAGCCGCTGCCGGTTTATGGGGCAGGGGCAAATGTCCGTGACTGGCTCTATGTTGAGGATCATGCTCGTGCTCTGGCATTGGTGGCGACCACTGGTAAGCTGGGCGAAAGCTACAATATCGGTGGGCGCGCAGAGCGTACCAATCTGAGTGTCGTTGAAACGATCTGTTCCATTCTCGACAAGAAGCGGCCTCGGGCAAACGGAAAGAGTTATGCTGATCTGATAACCTTCGTGACAGATCGACCCGGTCATGACCGCCGTTATGCGATTGACGCTTCGAAGATCGAGCGTGAATTGGGCTGGAAGCCGCAGGAAAGCTTCGATACGGGATTGGAAAAAACCATTCAATGGTATCTCGATAATGCATGGTGGTGGGGGCCGATCCGCAGCGGTACATATGCTGGTGAACGTCTGGGCAGCACGTCAGCAAAAGGGACCAAGGCATGAAAATCCTTGTGACTGGGCGGGAAGGGCAGGTTGTTCAGAGCCTTCTTGAGAAGGCAGTTCAACGTTCCGATCTGGAGGTGATTGCGTTGGGTCGCCCGGAACTGGATCTGGCAAAGCCGGACACAGTGCATAGTGCCATCGCGGCGATTAAACCCGACCTCGTCGTGTCCGCCGCCGCATACACGGCCGTGGATTTGGCCGAGGATGAAAAGGAACTTGCGTTTGCGGCGAATGCCACTGGAGCTGAAGCAGTTGCCGATGCCGCGAGGGTCTGCGGTGCTCCGGTCATCCATCTGTCGACGGATTATGTTTTTGCGGGCGACGCCGACGAACCGTACGTTGAAACGGATGCTACCGGACCTCGCGGTGTCTATGGAAGCTCCAAGCTTGAAGGCGAGCGTCTGGTTGCACAATTCAATCCGCAACACATCATTATGCGGACGGCGTGGGTCTATAGCCCCTTTGGCAAGAATTTCGTCAAGACGATGTTGAAGCTCGCAGAGACGCAAGATGCTCTATCGGTTGTTTCCGACCAATGGGGCAATCCGACCAGTGCTCTTGATATCGCTGACGCAATTATCCATGTGGCGGATCATTTAGAGGTTACGCCAGACTTCTCAGCTTATGGTGTTTATCATTTGGTTGGTACGGGCGACACAAACTGGAGTGGCTTTGCGCGGGCAGTATTTAATGAAAGTGCCACGCTCGGCGGATCAACCTCGACTGTTACGGATATTACGACAGCCGATTATCCGACCAAAGCGGTACGCCCTGCCAACTCCCGCCTCTCGACTGCCAAATTCCAGCAGGTGTTCAACTGGTCCGCACCGCATTGGCAGTCGTCACTACGCGATGTTGTGACCAGATTAATATAGTGAAATTGCTAGGTTTCAGTTTTTTGCCAATCTACCTCTTGTTTCGAGGAAACCACTGCGACACAAATACATCGGGTAGGGCTTTCCGCTATCTGCTCGCAAATGAGTCGTTTACCCACAGTTTCAAAATACACACAATTACTTGATTGCGACTATGGTCGATTGGCACTAAATCCGATCCATGAATTGAAAACGATGGCATTTATCGGAGTAGCCTATGTGCGGTATTATTGGCATTATTGGAAATGAGCAGGTCGCTCCACGCCTTGTGGATGCATTGAAGCGGCTTGAATATCGCGGTTACGATTCCGCCGGTATCGCCACATTGCAAAATGGCAGGCTTGACCGCCGCCGCGCCGAGGGCAAACTCGTTAATCTGGAAAAGCGTCTGGCTGCTGAACCGCTTCCGGGCGTCATCGGTATCGGCCATACCCGCTGGGCAACCCATGGCAAGCCTGTGGAGCGCAATGCGCATCCGCATATCACCAAGCGCCTTGCCGTGGTTCATAATGGCATTATCGAAAATTTCTCCGAATTGCGCACCATGCTGGAAGCAGAAGGCCGCAAGTTCGAAACGGAAACCGACACGGAAGCCGTCGCCCATCTGGTGACGCGCGAACTGGAAAAGGGCAAGTCGCCGGTCGAGGCCGTGCGCGATTGCCTGCCGCATCTGAAAGGCGCGTTTGCGCTTGCTTTCCTGTTTGATGGCGATGAGGAATTGCTGATCGGCGCACGTCAGGGACCGCCGCTTGCCGTTGGCTATGGCGACTGCGAAATGTTCCTCGGTTCCGATGCGATCGCACTCGCGCCTTTCACCGATACGATCGCCTATCTGGAAGATGGCGACTGGGCTGTGCTGACCCGCAAGGGCGTCACCATCTATGACGAGAACAACAATCCGGTTGAGCGTCCTGCGCAGAAGTCACAAGGCACCAATATGCTGGTGTCGAAGGGCAATTATCGCCATTTCATGCAAAAAGAGATGTTCGAGCAGCCGGAGGTGATCTCCCATACGCTCGCCAACTATCTCGATTTTACGACTGGCAAGGTGCGTCAGGACGCAATCGGGATCGATTTCAGCCAGATCGACCGCCTGACGATTTCGGCCTGCGGTACGGCCTATTATGCGGCGACGGTTGCAAAATACTGGTTCGAGCAGATTGCTCGCCTGCCGGTCGATAGCGATATCGCGTCGGAATTCCGTTACCGTGAAATGCCGCTGTCGAAGGATTCACTGGCGATGTTTGTGTCGCAGTCGGGCGAAACGGCAGATACGCTGGCATCGCTGCGTTATTGCAAGGCTGAGGGCCTGAAGATTGCTTCGGTGGTCAATGTGACCGGCTCGACCATCGCGCGCGAATCCGATGCTATTTTCCCGTCTCTTGCGGGGCCGGAAATTGGCGTTGCCTCCACCAAAGCCTTTACCTGCCAGCTTTCGGCCATGGCCTCGCTTGCAATTGCGGCTGCGAAATCGCGTGGCGCAATTGACGACAAGCGGGAGCAGGAACTGGTGCGCCAGCTTTCCGAAGCGCCACGCTTCATCAATCAGGTTCTGAAAATTGAGGACCAGATTGCCGCCGTTTGTCATGAACTGGCCAAGGTCAATCATGTGCTTTACCTCGGTCGCGGTACGTCCTTTCCGTTGGCGATGGAAGGCGCGCTCAAGCTCAAGGAAATTTCCTATATCCACGCTGAAGGCTATGCTGCCGGTGAGTTGAAGCACGGCCCAATTGCGTTGATCGATGAAACCATGCCGGTCATCGTCATCGCACCGTCTGATCGTCTCTATGAAAAGACCGTTTCCAACATGCAGGAAGTGGCGGCACGTGGCGGGCGCATTATTCTCATCACCGACAAAAAGGGTGCGCAAAACGCCAGCGTCGATACGATGGCGACCATCGTTCTGCCGGATGTGCCGGAATTCATCACACCGCTTGTCTACGCTCTGCCGATCCAGATGTTCGCGTATCATACAGCGGTCCTCATGGGGACGGATGTAGATCAGCCGCGTAATCTCGCGAAGTCGGTAACAGTGGAATAAAGCTATCAACCCGACTGTCTATACGGATAGCCGAATTGACACACGCAGTATGGATTGTATGACGTCAAACGCAATCGAGTAAAATCCCACTAAAATGGGGGGGGGATTATCGTAACTGTTCTACCTAATTCACGTGTAGCAATAACATTGTGTAATGATCCCAGTCTGAGTTGATTGATTCCAATATGGTATTCGTTCGTGATTGTAGGGCGGGATTATTCTTAATGAGCTCAGGGCTGGTAAGCAGATAGATATTCGAATACGTTTCCGAAAGCCGAATTAATATCTCTTCAGCTTGTTGATAACTTTTGTACTCTCTTCCTAGTTCGGCGAGGCAAAGCTCTAACTTTTGGGTCTCTTTTACATACAAGAGACACCCAATGTTTGGGGAGGAAGTCGGAAGGTTAGCTAATTGTCTCGAGCCTTGTTCAGTCCAGTTGTTCAGTATTAGAAAACGCTGTTGAGCATTGTAAAGGCGCCAGCTGGCGGCGATGAAGAGTGAGTCTTGATCGCGAAACTCTTGTGCAAAATTGTTTAGTTGTTTGTCGGCATCATTGAGTTGTCTTTTGAGTAACAGAGTCTTTATGGGGGTGGCGTACGTTGCATACTTAAACCGATATCCGTCCCATACGTAGTTTGGAGTTCGAGCTATCCATGTGATGGTGATCGTTGCTGCGAGCATACAGAGCGCTACCGCAGCAGTTAACCATGTTCTTGCAAGCGTTGCCCAGAATGCTGAAACACTAATTCCTCCTGCGAGGGCCAAGAATGGCATCGCTGGGACTAGGAATCGTGGGGTATCCATTCGTCCACTATAGATAAATGCCAGCAGTATGGATGGACCGATAAAAAACCCAGCTCGCGCGAGTGAGCGTGTCCAATGTTCTCGTCCAGAACTATATGCATCCAATAGCGTGCCAATCAATGCCATCGGCAATAAGAATGGGAATAGAGTAGCAATAATCTGATTAATCGCCCAATTCTGAAATAGGTCAATTTTTCCACCATTACTTAGTAATACGTCTAGTATATTAACCCCAATGAAATTATATAATGAAAAAGAAACAATATAGCTGGAAGCAATTATAAAGATACCCACTCGCATTGATCGAATAGTGATTCCATTGAAGCAGAGGGGGGCTAATCCAGCAACTGGGAGAATAAAAACAAGATCAATTCTAAAGAGCGTGGCAAGGGCAGAAATAAACACGCCAGATATGAACAGAATGGCTCCTCCTTTTCGAAAAAAAGAGGATAATATACAAATTCCAAAGATGAGAACGCTTGTTGATATATTGCTTGATGAAACTTGAGATGAACTTGCCGTGTAGTCAAATAGAAGTAGAAAAGATATTCCAGAGAAAATAGGATGACATAATTTCATATTATACGATATGGTCATTACCGAAAAAAGTGATATCAGATAAAATACTAATGAATATAATGATCCTATGCGAAGGGAATCAATATTTAAGATATTATTTGTTGCTCTGTATAGTATAAATTCTCCTGGTCTGGTCTCGTAATTATATCCATTTTTATCGAAGACCGCAGAACCATAGTGCGAGTTGATCGAGTTTGTGGTGGCATATTCGAAACCCTCACTGGCAGTTGTTCCAAAAAAGGCGATAGGAAGTATCGAGTATACCAAGAGAGCCGCGAACAGAACGTGAATGATGACATCTGTTTTTTTTTTGTTCGGTCGTTCGGTCATGTTGTCCATTTGGCTATCAGTTTAATTCAATTGGTTTGAGTCGCAATTGTAGGTAATCGTATAGCACATTGATAGAGCTATGTATGGAGGGTGAATTATATGTTTTAATTGGATGTGCAATGATGTTGATATTTGAACCGTACCGGGTTTGCCGGAGGCTCCAACTTCTGAGAGATTGGGGCCACTATGAGCAAAACAACGAACAAGTTTTCACCTGAAGTGCGTGAACGTGCCATCCGTATGGTGCTGGATCACGAAGCAGAGCACCCTTCTCGGTGGGCTGCCGTTTCATCAATCGCTACCAAGATTGGTTGTTCGCCAGCCACCCTGCATGAGTGGGTGAAGAAGACCGAGGTCAACACTGGTAAACGAGCAGGCCTGCCGAGCGATGTCGCCGAGAAGATGAAGGCTCTTGAGCGAGAGAATCGCGAGCTTCGTCAGGCCAATGAGATATTGCGCAAAGCGTCTGCTTATTTTGCCCAGGCGGAGCTCGACCGCCCCTTCAAACGATGATTTCATTCATTGACGAATACCGTAGCGTGTTTGGGGTCGAGCCGATCTGCAGATTATTGCCGATTGCCCCGTCAACCTACTACGAGAACGTCGCCACGCGCCTGGACATCAACCGGCTGTCGGTCCGCACCCGCAACGATATCAGCCTGAAGATCGAGATACGTCGTGTCTTCGAGCAAAACTTCTGCGTTTATGGCGTTCGCAAGGTCTGGCGGCAATTGAAGCGTGAGGGGTTCGATGTCGCCCGCTTCACTGTGGCTCGACTTATGAGAGCCTGTTCCAAAAAGGATTGAGCGATTTCAGTCGGTTATGATTCAATCGGATTGCTTACATTCGATGGAGATCATGATGGCCTGGACTGCAACCGCTCGGCAACAATATGGACGACGCAACGCGCGCTATGCAAGCGATTTAACGGATGCGGAATGGACTGTCATCGAACCGATGATGCCTGCACCGAGCCGTCTTGGGCGGCCTCGCAAGACAGATTTGCGTGAGGTGGTAAATGCGCTGCTTTATATTGCTTCATCAGGTGGTGCATGGCGGCTTTTGCCAACGAACTTCCCACCATTTTCCACGGTTCAAAAATATTTCTATCGATGGCGAGATGAAGGGATGCTGCGCATGATCAACAACGCGCTCGTGATGGCAGCACGCGAGTTGACTGGAAAGCAGCCCAGCCCTACCGCTGGCGTGATCGATAGCCAGTCAGTAAAATCCACGGAAAGTGGCGGAATACGGGGCTTTGACGCGGGAAAAAAGATCAACGGTCGCAAGCGTCATATTGTGGTTGATACCCTCGGCTTGATGGTTGGTCTGGTGATCCATTCTGCGGGTATTCAAGACAGAGATGGTGCACCTGATGTCTTGAAAACCATCCTCAAACGCTGGCCGTGGTTACGGCATATCTTTGCTGATGGTGGATACGCAGGACCCAAGCTCAAAAACAGGTTGGAAAAGGTCGGAAAATTTACGCTGGAAATCGTCAAACGATCCGATCACGCTGAGGGCTTCAAACTCTTACCACGCCGATGGGTGGTCGAGCGGACGTTTGCATGGCTGGGACGTTGCCGTAGATTGGCCAAAGATTTCGAGAAAACCGTCGCGTCTGCTGAAGCCTGGGTCTACATCGCAAACATCCGCCTGCTCACCCGGCGCATCGCAAGAGCCTGATATCGTTACATTCATTATGATTCAGGCTCTTAAAATAAATGGCCTCCGGCAAACCCGGTACGGTTCATACTGTAATCGTTTGTGAGATATTTAGGCGAGAGACCTGCGTTATGCGGAGTTGGATGAGCTGATCCAGTGAGTTTATTAATCCAATCAATTTACATCATTATATTTATTGTCTAGGAGTAACAAGGTTCATTAATTTAGGCAGTATCCCGTTGGAGCTGAGTGTGCAGGCCGTCAAATTCATTATCTTCTCGGGCCTGGGCTGGTTGTGCGATTTTGCCATATTTGGCTTGCTTGTTTCTGTTGCAGGTATGTCTGCTGGTTCGGCGAATTTCATCAGTGCCACCATCGCAGCTATGGCTGTGTTCATAGCGTCGAAGCTGTTTATTTTCGCATCGCGTGAATCGCTCGGACGCTCGACGCTTTATTATCTAATTTATACAGAGGCCAACATTCTAGTCTGGGCACTCATCATTCAGTTCATCACGCATCAGCTGGTTTCATTGAATGTGTTGAACTATTCAACCTCAGCGCTGTTTGCCAAACTTATCGTGACGCCTTTCTCGTTGTTGTGCAATTTTGTTACTTCGCGCTGGCTATCTAACAGGAGGTGGGCGTGAGTTCACGAGTTCTATTGTTCATTCCCGCTTATAATTGTGAAAAGCAGATCGGCCGTGTTCTGGCGCAGGTCGAAGCCGAATGGTGCCAGTCAGTTGTAGGCCGGGTGATTGTCGTGAACAACCGAAGCACGGATCGCACGGGTGAAGTAGTGGCAGATCACATCAGGGCTCGTGGCGACAACTATGTTCAGTTGTTGCTCAATAATGAGAATTATGGGCTCGGCGGATCGCATAAGGTTGCTTTTCAATATGCTGTTCAAGAGGGGTATGATTGGCTTGTGGTTCTGCACGGCGATGATCAGGGTAGTGTCGCCGATTTTCGCAGCGTCTTGCTACAGCGCGATTCTCTGCGCGAGGATGCGGTGTTGGGTAGCCGATTCATGTCGGGATCGCAAACGCCGGGTTATTCACGCTTCAGAATTTTCGGCAATCACCTCTTTAATCTTCTCTATAGTTTATGCGTGTTTCGCCCAATCAGGGATCTTGGAGCCGGGCTGAACCTCTATCGGGTGAGTTCTCTGAAAGATAAGTCATTTCAGAATTATCCAGACAATTTGACCTTCAATTGCGTCATGGTTTGCGCGCAGGCGATCAGTGGTGATCAGCTTCTGTTTGAGCCTATCAGTTGGCGCGAGGACGATCAGATTTCCAATGTGAAGATGGTCCGCCAATCCATTCAAACGCTGAAGATTGCCTTGTCAGCACTGTTTCAGCGACGCAGTTTTCTGAAGCGTGATCATCGGAGCAAAGCTGTTAATAATTATGGATGGCAGGTGATTGATGTCTGATCCGGTTGCAATGATTATGCCTATGGCTGGGCGCGGCTCCCGCTTTGCCGCTGAGGGAGAAACTCTTCCGAAGCCCTTGATAGAGCTGCATGAGCGGCCTTTTTTCTATTGGGCCACGCGCGGCATCGTTGATGTATTACCGGAGGCTCAGCTGATCTATGTGGTGCTTCATGAGCATGTCGAGCATTTTTCTATCGATAAGGCCGTCATTGAACGGTTTCCTCAAGCCATTGTCCATATTGTACCGCAGCTCACTTCCGGAGCACTGGAGACAGCGTTGTTGGGCCTGCAAGATGTTGCCAGCCAAGCACATGTCATCATCAATGACTGTGATCATGCCTTTGTCTATCCGCAGATTAAAGCGGCCTGTTCAGCTCTGTCCAACGGTGCAGATGGTTTTCTTTCGCATTTTCATTCCACAGCGCCCCATTTCTCTTACGCGCAATATGATTCCGCCGGATGGTTGCTCCAAACTGCCGAAAAGAAGGTTATCAGTGATCGTGCGATAGCTGGCATCTATGGCTTCAAGAACCGGGAGATACTTGAGACGGCTGCAAAGATCTATCAGGAAGATTGTCCATATCCCGAATTGTTCATCAGCGGCGTCTATAACACTATGGTCGCCGCTACTAAAAAGGTCCAGGGTTTTGACCTGTTGCGACATGTCGCTTTTGGAACGCCTGAAGAGTTCCGAACCGCAGTCGGCCAACTCCCTGAGCTCTATGGTTCGTGACCATGATTACAACGCAGTCCATATTTTATTTCGCTATCGCCGTCGTCTTTCTTCTGATCGCACATATCCTACGTTCAATCCGTTGGCGTGTCATTCTCTTGCAGGATGATATTTATACTAGGACAGTGCCAGCTCTTGCTGCACTAAGTGTGGGATATCTGATCAACGCGATCCTGCCTTTCCGGCTTGGCGAGATTACGCGCAGCGCGTTTCTGTCCTACATGGCTCGACAACGTTTCTCGTCAATATTCGCCACCGTGATAGCGGAACGCATCGTTGATCTTCTTGTCGTTTCAGTCATTGGATTGATAGTGTTTTTTATTTATGGCGATGCGATATTCGTCATTACGACGATTTTGTTGTTTGTCGCGTGCATAGCTGTCGTGTTGTTCATTCACTACACTTGGCTGGCGAAGAGTATTGTCTATTTTGTTGCAGCCATATTCAACGATAGTCTGAAATCAGCAATTCTGCATTTTTTCTATTCAGTGACTCATCTCATTGTTGATGGTCGGCTCATCAAAAGCCTCCGGTTCTGGATGCTTACCCTCGCCATGTGGGCTTGCTATATCGTGTCGCTATTGTTGTTAGGGCACTTTCTGTCAATAGGTTTTTTCGAAGCATTTCTCGAGGTTTATTCCAGTGCCTTGAGCCTGAGTTGGGCTCCGGGTTTCGGGGAAACGAGGGGGTGGATACTCATCTATTTGCTGGCCCCGATAGCGATTTTAGTAATTTGCGTCGCATTATGGGAGGTTGATATTCTTGCGCGGTCACGGACATTGCTGCGTTCGCTGACCGCGATGGAGTATTTCGCCGCTGAGGAGCGAAATTCTCTACGCTCCAGCTTCTGGTCTGAACAACAATATGTCGCCTTTTTGAACCGGCGGTTTGCCGGAACGAACGATCTTCTGGCAAATTTCGAGGATCGCGGTCTGGATGATGTGCGCCTTCATCGGCTATTTCAGGGTGGTTCGGGTGCGGTGACTGCATTGGTCGAGGTTGACGGCCAACTGAGAGTGCGCAAATTCGCAACAGGCGAAGTGGGTGCGAAAATGACTGTGCAGCGCGACTGGCTGCAGGACAATAGTACAGGCTTGCCGTTGGTTAAGATTCTGTCATCCCAGAAGAATGGCGCCGATTTCCTGTATGATATGGAATATATTGCCGGAAGTCTGGATATGTACGAAGGTATTCATGCCAGTTCTCTTGAGGCTTCTAAGAGTTTACTAGGAAATGTTATAGCCAAGATGAGGGATTTCCACCGTTCAACGGAAATTGCATCGGCGGAAGATGCGGATATAGAGGCATATATACGTGCGAAAGTGCTCGGGAACTTCAATGTAATAAAAGAAGAATTTCAGGATATTATTTCGGACGAGATAATTCTATTGAATGGTGAGCCATTCGATACTTTTGCTCTCTCAATCTTTGAGGATATGAACTGGTTTGTGAGAAAGCTCAGCGACCGGCGACAATCCGTCATTCATGGTGATCTGACGATTGAGAATATCATGTTGCTGCCAGACAGCTCCGGTGGTCGAAAACCTGAGAGCTGGTTCTTGATCGACCCTAATCCGGTGAATGGGTTTCAGTCGCCATTGATTGATTACGCTAAGATCATGCAGTCGCTGCATCTCGGTTATGAGGCGCTGCATAAGCGGCCTAAAGCCAGTTATTCCGATGGCCAACTGACGGTTGGGGTTCATCGGTCATTCCAGTATGACGCGCTGTTCAACGAAGCAATAGATCAATTGACCGCCGATCTCGGCGAAGATGGCATGAAGCAGGTCTTTATTCATGAGTGGATTAATTATCTGCGTTTGATCCCTTATCAATTACGCCATAGTCGGGAAGCCGGACTCGCATTTTTTGGATGTCTGTGCTTGCTGTTGCGTAATTTTGAGCGGCGTTATCCGGGAGAGTTATCGTGATGCGGGCGGTTCTCGTCGATCTCGATGGCACGCTCGTGGATACCCATGCAGCAAATCTGGCGGCTTATCGTCAGGCGCTCGGTGAGACGGGTATTGCATATTCCAGCGCAGATCTGACGAGCAGTGTGGGTAAGCTGGCCTGGAGGCCAATGCTGAAGCAGGTCTTACCGTTACATCCAGATTTGCATGAAGGAATTGCGCGGCGCAAACGTGAGATTTACCCCACATTGTTTGATCTCGTGCGTGTCAACAAGCTGCTGGTCGCAGTACTGCGTCAGCTTCATAAAACGGTTCCCATTGCATTGGTAACGGCTGCATCGAGGGCATCAGTGACGCCGCTGCTTGCTGAGAAAAAACTCGATTGCCTATTTTCTATTATTGTCACAAGTGATGACACTACCGCGTCAAAGCCATCGCCGGAACCATTCATAAAAGCTGCTGCTTTGCTCCATGTTTGTCCAGAAGACTGTCTTGTACTCGAGGATTCCGAAGTAGGACTGGCTGCCGCACAGGCTTTTGGTGCGCAAACCTGGCAGATACATTGGCTCGACCAATAGAGTTACCGGTTTAATCAGCAATTGGTGCCTAGGCTAGCTCTGACAAATGTGCCCGACGTTTACGCGTGGGAACCGGTTGCTGTAACTTATGTTTCGAGTGTCAGTAAGAGGTGGTTGTAAGCGGGTAGGCTTGACGCCGTGCATCAACTGTAGCACAAATCTATGACACAATTGGCGAATGTGAAAAATTGATTTATTGAAATCATTGAGGAATTTGGTCTGGCTGGGAATCCAGGCGTCCCGGTGGGCAAGATCACGCGGCCCATTTCAGTACTTAAGAGCGCGTCAATTCCATCGCGATTAGAACAACGTGCCAAACTCCACAGCAATTATTAACGCAGACTGCGTTAAGGATTTGAAATTGCCTGCCTATACGGATTATGACCCACAATAAGGTGCATATGATTGCACCATTGTGGGGATCATAGTTTTCAGGTTCACGTTATAAGATGATAAAACTTTTGAGCTGGGGGGCGCTTGCGGGCGTTACTTCTTTGACATTGGAAAAGAACTGGCGGAAAGCATGAGCGGCACATCCCTTAAATTTGGCACAAGCGGTCTGAGGGGATTGGCGAACGAACTGAATGGTTTGCCCGCTTATGCCTATTCTCTTGCTTTCGTTGAAATGCTGTTGAAAGCTGGAAAGCTGCAGAAGGGCGACAAGGTTTTCGTTGGTCAAGACCTTCGCCCATCCAGTCCGGCTATTGCAGCACTTTGCATGGCGGCAATCGAGGATGCGGGGTTTCAGCCGGTCGATTGCGGTGTTCTGCCAACCCCGGCTTTGAGCCACTTTGCGATTTCGCAGCAAGCGCCATGCATCATGGTTACGGGCAGCCATATTCCGGACGACCGCAACGGGCTTAAGTTCTATCGCAATGACGGAGAAATCGACAAGAATGACGAGAGCGCCATCAGCGCGATCTATGCCGCTCTGCCAGAAAATCATGCCTTTCGTCATCTGCATGATGTGCCCCTTAGCAGTGATGCAATCGACCGCTATGTGAAGCGTTATGTTGATTTTGTCGGACTTGAGAGCCTTCGCGGCTTGCGCGTCGGGGTCTATCAGCATTCGTCTGTGGCGCGTGATCTCATTATCCGTATCCTCACCGAGCTTGGCGCAGAAGCCGTACCGCTCGGTCGATCCGATGTATTTGTGCCAGTCGATACGGAAGCTTTGCGCTCCGAGGATATCGAACTTCTCGACCAGTGGGCGAAGGAAAGCCGCTTTGACGCCATTGTTTCCACGGATGGTGATGCCGACCGCCCGTTGATCGCGGATGAGAAGGGCCGCTTCGTTCGGGGCGATCTGGTGGGGGCGATCACTGCCGACTGGCTTGGCGTCAAAACGATTGTGACGCCGGTGACGTCCAACTCCGCTCTTGAAGAAAATTTCGAGCGCGTCATCAGAACACGGGTGGGGTCGCCCTATGTCATCGAAGGCATGGCGCAGGTCATCGCCTCGGGCATATCAGCGGTGGTCGGCTTTGAGGCCAATGGCGGTGTGTTGCTGGGCACGGATATCAGCCGGGACAATCGCACATTGACTGCGCTTTCGACCCGCGATGCGTTGCTGCCAATTCTCAGCAGTCTTGGTTCCGTCAAGGAGCTTGGCAAGCCATTGTCCGAAATCGCAGCCCGCTTCCATTTCCGTGTTGCGCTGAGCGACAGGCTGCAGAACGTCCCGCAGGAAAAGAGCCTCGCGTTTTTGTCCTTGTTGAAGAATGAGGCGACGCGAAGTGCACTGTTTCAGATTGACGATCCGATTGTCCGCTCCGAAACGATTGACGGCGTGAAACTCTTCTTCCATTCCGGTAATGCAATTCATTATCGCGCTTCTGGCAATGCGCCGGAACTGCGATGCTATGTGGAAGCTTCAGATGAGAGCCAGGCAGCGAAGCTTCTGGAAACGGGACTTGCCATCGCCGGCAACGCAACGAAGGACAACTGAGCAATGAGCTTTATTCCTGTCATTATCAGCGGCGGTTCCGGTTCCAGATTGTGGCCGCTTTCGCGCGATGCGCATCCGAAGCCCTTCATCGAACTGCCCGATGGCAGCACCTTGATCGGCAAGACCTACAAGCGTGCGGCTCAGCTCGACGGTGTGGACCATATCCTCACCGTGACCAACCGCGATTTCCTGTTTCTGACGCTTGATGTCTATGCCGATGCCAAGGCGCCCAAGGTCGACAACGTGTTTCTGCTGGAGCCGCTCGGGCGCGATACAGCACCCGCAGTTGCCGTTGCCGCGCTCCATGCCGCAGCGACTTACGGCCTGGATGCGACATTGCTTGTCATGCCCGCCGATCATCTGATTGAGGACGAGGCGGCATTTGCGGAGGCCGTATCAAAGGCCCGGCAGATGGCTGAAAGCGGCCGTATCGTCACCTTCGGTATCGTCCCGGATCATCCGGAAACCGGGTTCGGTTATATCGAGGCCGAAGGCACCGACGTGCTACGCTTCGTCGAAAAGCCTGACGCACAAACCGCGCAGGCCTATGTCGAAAGCGGCCGTTACTTCTGGAATTCAGGCATGTTCTGTTTCACAGCCGGAACCATGCTCGCAGCAATGCAGCATTTCGCGCCGGAAATCTTCCATTCCGTGCAGGCTTCGCTCGAACATGCCCGACGTGGCGTCAACGGTGAGACCAGGACCATCGAAATCGCAAAGGATGATTTTGCGACGGCTCCTGCGATTTCCATCGATTACGCGATCATGGAAAAGGCCGAAAATATTGCCTGCATTCCAGTGTCTTGCGGCTGGTCTGATATCGGGTCCTGGGCCGCGATGGCGGATCTCATCGCGCCGGACGGTGAGGGTAACCGTCTGCGCGGCGAAACGGTTATAGAAGACACGACCGACAGCTTTGTCTTGTCCGAAACCCGGCTCGTCAGCCTCGTCGGCGTTCACGATCTGCTTGTCGTGGACACACCGGATGCTTTGCTTGTGGCGCATCGCGACAAGGCGCAGGAAGTGCGAAAGGTCTTCAACAAGCTGCGGGCAAGCGGTCATGAAGCGGCCAAGCTTCACCGCACTGCGCATCGTCCATGGGGCACTTATACGGTTCTCGAGGAAGGGGATGGCTTCAAGATCAAGCGGATCGAAGTGAAGCCAGGACGGCGCTTGAGCCTTCAGGCGCATCACCACCGTTCCGAACACTGGATCGTCGTTTCCGGCACCGCAAAGGTCACCAATGGCGACCGCGAGATTCTGCTCACGACCAACCAGTCGACCTATATTCCTTGCGGTTTCCGCCACCGGCTGGAAAATCCGGGCATTCTGCCGCTCGTGCTGATCGAGGTGCAAAGCGGCGAATATCTGGGCGAAGACGACATTGTGCGTTTCGATGATGTCTATGGGCGCACGTAGGGCCGCCTGACTGGTGGGGAATAGGAGCGGGTAGAATTTATTCGGGAACCATTCGCCGTCGCGGATGTTTGCCTTAACATGCCCAGCAAGGAACAGGACCCGGCAACCGATCAGATCGGTATGCCGGTCATCGACTTTCAAAAACATGCCCTTTTCTTCGATGTGGACGGTACCCTGCTCGATATCGCCGCCAGTCCGGATGGTGTTATCGTTCCAGTTGGTCTGCAAAAATCGCTTTCGCTCATTTCCGACCGGCTGTCCGGTGCAATGGCGCTGGTCACGGGCCGGGCAATTGCGTTCATCGAAGAACGCTTTCCCGATTATCGCGGCCCCATAGCCGCGTTGCATGGTGCCGAATTCCGGCACGCATCCGGGTTGGTTGAGCTGATCGAGCCCGGCGAACATTTTTTGATTGCGAAGGATTTTCTACGACAGGCTGCACTTCGCGTCAGCGGCTTTCTCGCCGAAGACAAGGGTAGTGCGGTTGCCCTTCATTATCGCTCCGCGCCAGAAAAAGCCGATCTGGCGCATGATCTCGTCGGGAAGGCACTGAAGCTCGCCGGGCCGGGCTGGGTCGTGCAGTCGGGCAAGATGGTTTTCGAGTTGCGCCCGGCGATCAGCGACAAGGGCGTGGCCTTGCGCCGCTTCATGAAGGAAGAGCCGTTTGCGGGTAGGGCACCGATCGCATTCGGTGACGATCTGACAGATTTATCGATGCTTGACGCTGCAGACGAACTGGATGGCACTGCGGTCGTGATCGGTCGCGCAATCGACCGTCCGGGCGCCACGCGGTTGGCGAACCCGGCAGAGCTTCGTCTCTGGCTATCCCGCCTTTGTGGCGATGAACAAGCAAAACAATGAGAGGATTTGATATATGGGTCGGCTGATCGTGGTCTCCAATCGTGTTCCCTTGCCTGACGAACAGGGCAAGGCTCCTGCGGGTGGCCTGGCGGTGGCATTGCAGGCCGCGCTCAGCGAACGTGGTGGCATATGGCTCGGGTGGTCCGGCAGGACCCTTCCCAATCGCCAGGTGCAGGAACTGGCGATCCGGGATGTGGGCTCCATTCGCTACGCGCTGCTCGATCTCCACAAGAAGGATATCGATGAATATTATGCCGGCTTCGCCAACCGCATGCTCTGGCCGCTTTGTCACTATCGCCTGGATCTGATCGATTACACGCGCAAGGACATGGCCGGATATTTCCGGGTCAATCGCCTGTTTGCAAAGCATCTTCTGCCGATGATCGAGCCGGATGATGTGATTTGGGTCCACGACTATCATCTCATTCCGCTGGCGGCCGAACTGCGCAATCTCGGTGTCACCAACCGCATCGGCTTCTTCCTGCATATTCCCTGGCCGCCTGCCGATATCCTGTTCACGCTACCCGTGCATGAGACCATCATGCGCGGCCTCGCATCCTATGATGTGGTGGGCTTCCAGACCGAGAACGATGTCGATAACTTCATCGGCTGCCTGCGGCGAGAGAAGATCGGCAAGCCGCTCAATGATGACGGATTGTTCGAAGCGTTCGGGCACCAGTTTCGTGCCGAGCGCTTCGGTATCGGTATCGAGACGGCGTCCTTCGCGAAGATAGCCGATAAGGCGCAACGTCATTCAACCGTAAAGCGCATGCGTGGCAGCATGCTTGATCGCGATCTAATCATCGGCGTCGACCGGCTCGATTATTCCAAAGGCATCACCAATCGCATGGAAGCTTTCGAGCATTTCCTGAAGGTCGATCCCGGCAATCGCGGCAAGGTCACCTTTTTGCAGGTCACGCCGAAATCCCGCTCCGAAGTGCCGGAATACAAGGATATGCAACGCGCCGTGGCAGAACTGGCCGGTCGGGTGAACGGTGCAAACGCTACGGTCGACTGGACGCCGATACGCTATATCAACCGTTCCCTGAACCGCGAGGTGTTGGCCGGGCTTTATCGGCTGGCGGCTGTCGGACTGGTCACGCCGCTGCGTGACGGGATGAATCTTGTCGCCAAGGAATATGTCGCGGCACAGGACCCTGAAAATCCCGGCGTGCTGGTGCTGTCCCGTTTTGCTGGCGCCGCGCAGGAACTCGACGGCGCGCTTCTGGTCAATCCCTATGACACCGAGGCGATGGCCTATGCCATGGCCCGCGCGCTTGCCATGCCGCTTGCCGAGCGCAAGGAACGGTTTGAAAGCATGATGGCTTTTCTGATCACCCACGACGTCAATCACTGGTGCGATGATTTTCTGGACCGTCTTTCCCCCGGTTGATGGGTTACGGTTTGACAACGCCGAGTTTGGCGGCTTCTTCCGCAAGATGTATCGTATAATTGAAGTTGCCCATATCTGACGATAGCAGGGGGGCTTTTGTCTCGCGAGCTTCCTTTGGCGACATGCCAAAACGAGTTTTGAATGCTCTGGTAAACTGTGCGCCGTCATGAAATCCGCAGCGATAAGCGATTTCCTTGAATGACACGTGTCTGCTGCACTCGCCGACCAGAATGCGATAGGCATGATCGAGCCGCTTCTCACGAATGATTGTGGCAATACCACCCTCTGTATCAAATGTCCGGTAAAGGCGTGAGCGGGAGACGCGAAGATTCTGGACGATAAGATTTGGCCCCAGCAGAGGATTGAACAGATTATCGTCGATATAGGCGAGGATGCTTTTGCGCATGGGAAGATTGACGGGAAGGCGCTGCATTTCTTCCCTGTCAACGCCGTTGATGCCGGCGCCAAGCAGCGTCAGCATTGCTTCCTGCGCTGATTTTGCTTCGGCCTTGCCCAGTTTGCCAATCAACGATTGCAAACTATGGAGATAATCAAAAAGCAGACGCGTCAGTGGTGCATTTGCTGATAAGATAAGCCCGTGCAAATTACGCCAGCCTACCATCCCCTCCAGGTCACTACGGGGGATTGTGACTGTGATGCGTGAGCCGGCAGATGCCCGGCTTTCCACGGTCTGTGTCAGATCGATAGTAATGATATCTCCGGGTTTTGCCACGACATCGATCCCGTTGAAATCGCCGCGTAAATTGCCTCCCGTAATAAGCTGCAGAACATAGTGATCGAGCCCACCCTCTGCGATGAGTTTGCGTGTGCGTGAGTAGTTCTGTGTGTTGAAGGAAGTCGTTCCGATCTGGAAAGTGCCGAGCGCGCTAGCAGCAATAGTTCCAGAAAACTGGTACTTCTTGTTCTCGGTCACTATTTCATACATGGGTTTGATTGCAGCTCGCCAAAACTCATTGCGAAGCTTGTCGTCGACCATGTCGGTCGAAACTGAAATCTCCATAACCATCACAAGTCGTTCAGCCCAAGGCAGGTTGTTGATATGAAATCGCACGATGTGTGTAATATTGATAACATGTAAGACTATTATCAATATTTTTTTGCTTAGGTGTAGATGTTATGCGTTCTTGTAGTTGAACAAATAAATTCTTTTGCATGGGGGTGATTTTAGCCAGCCACCCAAGCGTATATTATTAAATTCTAATATAAATGAAGCCTCCCGATTTTGACTGATAAACTCAACCCGGTGGAAGCTATCACCATATTTTGTCTGATGCCGCACAGGAACTATTCTCGATAGAATGCCAGAATAAAACTTCTGCTTCTTCGCAAAAGTTTGAACGTCTGTGAGCGCAACGAATAGCCCACGTCTTTCGTGATTGACGGAATGGGTTTTGGCTGTCAGTCAGAACTTCTGCTTTGCCCGCTTCGGCATAAAGTAGGTCCGGATATTGACAAGTGCTTCGGCGACGTCAGTGACGTCCTTGCGGGTGGCTTTGCGTTTTGTCTCTCCGAGCTTTCGAATTGGCGCAATGATATCGCCAGTGACGGCATGACCGCGAAGAACCGGCTGCCAAAGTCTCGGCGCGTATCCTGTTGCCAGCAAAAAGCAGACGTCCCAATCGAACGGATCACAGGTTTGGTCATCGATCCTGGTGAACCTGGGCCGGTGGTCTTTCGGGGTTTCGGAAAGGCTTGTCGAGATACGGTTATATTCCGCAACGATAGTCTGCACGGCCCGATGTTCGGTTGTTTCCATCGGCAGGTTCAGGGCGTCCGGGCAGGTCAGTTCCGGGATCCATTTGCGTGGGTCAATGAACTTTGGGCCAATGATCAGAGCCGTAAGATAACCATCGAGACCGCTCATTGACCAGATTGGCGATGCCGGACGGCGTCCCCTGATAAAGGCTTCGAACGCCTCGTCATCGAGCTTCGGACGTGCCGTCATCTCCTGGCTGTTGTGCGTCATGCCGCCCGTCGCTCCTGCTGCATCATCGCTTCACGCTCAGCCTTCCAGGTCCACGGCAGGAGGCTTTCCATTTCAGTGGCTTTCACTTTGCCGCAGATGATGCGCTCCAGCACATCGGCAAGCCAGGTCTCAGGATCCACACCATTCAATTTGCAAGTATTGACGAGCGATGCGATGACCGCGAAGGACTTTCCACCCCGCTCGTTGCCCACGAACAACGAATTCTTCCTCGTCAGGGCCACGGACTTCATTGAACGCTCGACGACATTGGAGTCCACCTCGACCCGGCCATCATCAAGGAAGGCTGTCAACCCGCTCCAATGGTTGAGCGTGTAGCCGATGGCCTTGCCAAGCGCCGATTTCGCCGACACCTCCTCGCGCAGTTCAGTGAGATGGGCTTTCAGCTCTCTCATGACTGGAGCGGCCTCGCGACGTCTCACGACGAGCCGGGTATCGGCACTTTCGCCGCGCAGTTTTGCTTCAATCCGATAGATTTCCGCAACCCTGGCAAGAACCGACAAAGCCTCCGAAGAGCCCGTCAGCTTGACGACATCGACAAACTTGCGCCGAGCATGGGCAAGGCAGAAGGCCAGCCGCATGGGGGCGACATTGCTTTTGCCCCGACGTTTGACCATGGTTTTATAGGCTTGGTATCCATCGACTTGAAGCACGCCGGTAAACAACGACAATTGTCCCTCGATCTCGCGGGCGCTGCGGCTTTCGGCAAAGATATAGGCCACGGCCGGTGGTGCCGGACCATTCCATGGACGGTCGTCAACCGCCTGCGCCCATAACTGGCAGACCTTGGTTCGTTTGCGCCCCGGATCGAGCTGCGGCAACGGCGTCTCGTCACAGAACACCCTCGGCTGTGAGCGGATAAAAACGGTAAGCGTGTCATAGAGAAGCTCCAGCCACCAGGCGACCCGCGTGACCCAGGTGCCAAGCGTGCCACGATCAATACTGACACCACAGGAGGCCAGCATCTGTGCCTGGCGATTGAGCGGGAGATGCCAGGCAAACTTCGAAACAGCGACATGCGCGGCAAACGCCGTGGTCACCATGCCACCGTCCATCACCCGCGCCGGTGCAGGTGCTTGCACGATGGCACTCTCACAGGCCCGGCATGCATAGCGCGGCCGGATCGTCCGCTTGACCCGGACAACAGCAGGTACGATGTCGAGCGCCTCGCTGACGTCCGTGCCGATGCAATGCAGTTCGAACGAACAGCAG
Organism: Brucella lupini; assembly: GCF_002252535.1. Taxonomy (NCBI): domain Bacteria; kingdom Pseudomonadati; phylum Pseudomonadota; class Alphaproteobacteria; order Hyphomicrobiales; family Brucellaceae; genus Brucella; species Brucella lupini. The sequence continues at coordinate 1,008 of NZ_NNRN01000005.1, read as the reverse complement.
GGGCAAATCTTGCTCTCCGGCTCGATGATCTCTTCATGGCGCGGAAGATGCTTCGGCAAGCGGCCGATATTGCGGGCAGGTGACCGCCGTGCCTGTGTTTTGTCTTCACCGACCGGTGCGGCATCGTCATTGGCTGCAACGGGAATATCGCTTAGATCGCCCAGGTCGAGCGTTGCCTGGGCCGGATCGATGATCGTCATCTTCTCCGACTTCGTCCCGAAGAGCTGGCGCTCAAGGAAGGCAACACGCGCTTTGAGATCGGCATTCTCTTCGTCGAGCGAGAGAATAATCCGGGTCAATTGCGCAGCATCCTGGGGCAAGGGATCGGGTCGAAGCAGCATGACTGACCCTACCATATCAGCCTGAATTTTCAAGCAAAACCAATAGGATCAGCCTGTTTTTGAGGGGCGTCTCACCGCGTTTCGCCTGACCCGCGTCCAGTCAATGCCCGCCAGCAAAAGCGAGAACTCCTGGGCACTCATCTGTATTGCACCATCGCGGATCGGGGGCCAAACAAACTTTCCGCTTTCCAACCACTTCGTCGCCAGGATCATGCCTGACCCATCCCAGTAAATGCAGCGAAGCCGATCCAGACGCCTGGCGCGGAACACAAACACGTCGCCACAATAGGGATCGGCCATAAGTGCTGACGCCACCAACGCCACAAGGCCATTCATGCCGCGCCGGAAGTCGACCGGTTGCGTTGCCACCATGATCTTCACGCCACTCGGCGAAACGCCGATCACCGGCGACCTCGCAAGGCCGCCACCATCGCTTGCGCCAGTTCTGGTGCTATCGGGCCAATAACCGTCATGCGCGCGCCAGCAATCTCGACCTCAATTCGACCGACGCCAAAGTGGGCCACATCTGGCGGCGAGCCTGGGACCGACGCTTGATCGCCAGTCACCGTCACCGGCACGAACATCGCCTGTTGCGCACTGACCCTCGCGGATCGTTGAGACGTCGGCCCAGCGTCCCGACGCCAGACGTTCAGCAAGCCGCGATTGA
>NZ_NNRN01000050.1:0-927 GCF_002252535.1 Brucella lupini | reverse complement strand
CAAGGAGAAGGCTCTTGATGTTCATTTCTGACCTCCAGTCAAAGTTAAAAATGGGTCTGGGCATTCTGATTTGGCTGAAGGACAACCTGTCCCCATCCCCTTTTGAAAAAGTCGCCCCGAAGCGCTCCTTCTTCTGGATGTGAAGATACTCGCCCGTTCCTTCGTTTCAACATCGAATACACTCTCCCAACCTTTCTGGTGCTTCTATGAGGGAGGGTTGTTGCAGAAAAGACACGAAATTGCCCGTTTCAGGGTGGGCTATTTAGAGTTTATTAACATGAGTGAACGCGAGTTAACGGGTCTTAACGCTTGAAAACACGCGATATTTGGCATCGTGGCGGTTTTCAGCCCGCGAATCCATGACTTCCCGTGCTCCGAGTGGAGAATATGTCAAAGCACCGTCGCGTATTGCCACATTAGCTGATTTGGGTGCGAATCTTTCTTGTTATACAGCTCGAAATGAGGCTGCCGACGCCTGGTGAAAGCGGCCGATTCCACGCATATTCCTGATTGCGTATATATAAAGTGCGATAATTCGCAGGAAATTTTACCAGTTGGCGCGCAATTCGCTTGAAATGACAAAGCGTACCAGCTATCTCGCCCTTACCGGAGAGGTGGCCGAGTGGTCGAAGGCGCTCCCCTGCTAAGGGAGTAGACCTCATAAGGGTCTCGTGGGTTCGAATCCCATCCTCTCCGCCAGCTGCCTCAAGCAAATCTCTTCATAAAAATCAGATCCAGATTGCCACGCGATGTGCGATTCCGTGCTTTTACGCCCCGTATTCGACGCATGTCGGATCACTTCCGATTTGCTGACTTTTTGAGTTCCGAATCTGCAAACTCTATAACACATTGAAAATACTTATTTATTTCGAAAGCCTCCGATTCTTGACTGGAGGTCAGAAATGAACATCAAGAGCCTTCTCCTTG
>NZ_NNRN01000049.1:0-208713 GCF_002252535.1 Brucella lupini | reverse complement strand
CGATTTAATGAAATCGCTGTCCGCGAATTCTGAAATACGCAGTTATCACGGTCATACCCAGTCCAAGTGCCGGACGGAAATCCTTGACATTGTGCGTCACGATGGCCTCCGCCTGCCCGTTCAATGCAGCTTCCAGCACCATTTCGTCCGCGACATCCGACAGCATGGGCCGCGTGCGAAACGAAATATCGACGCCTTCGGCAATGGTGGCGAGCGCACGCATCACCGCAGCGACGTCCTCAAGACCATACCCTGTTGCCTGCCGGATTTCCTCCCGGCTCAGCTGGTTTCGATCACACAGGAAATGGGTGATGACCCCATGCATGTCATGATGCGACAGATCATGGCACTGTTTGACGAATACCAGTCCAAGGAAAACGCCAAGTGAAGGCGGTCGCGAATTGTGCGGCGGATGTAGTTTTTATCGGCACGGACTCCCCTTTTAAGCCGTCATGGGGAGCGGGTCGGTTCCCTCGCTCAAGATGGCGAGATATCGCCGGTAACTGAACACGCGCCCCCGTTTGCGCCCGGTGATTTCCTCAACGATGCCAAACCGTTCCAGATCGGCGAGTGCCGCATTCACGGTCGGAGCCGAAAGCCCTGTTTGTTGGACGAGCTGGTTGGCCGTCAGGAACGGGTTCTGCTGGAACAAATCGTGGATACGCAGTGCGGAGCCTGCCCGGTCGCTCTCTGTCGTAATCCGCTCGCGGTCTTCCTTGAACAGATCAACAATACGGGTAGCGGCCTCGAACGCCTGATTGGCCGTTTCCGCAACTCCGGTAAGGAAGAAATCGAGCCAGGCTTCCCACCCCCGTGCTCGCGCACCTCTTGAAGAAGGCGGTAATAGTCGGCGCGATGCGTTTTCAGGTACAGGCTCAAATAGAGGAGTGGCTTGCGCAGCACACCGTTGACGCAGAGATACAACGTCACCAGCAAGCGGCCGATCCTGCCATTGCCATCAAGGAACGGGTGGATGGTCTCAAATTGGACATGCAGCAGTCCGGCCTTTATGAGAGCGGGTAGACGGGAGCCGTCCTCGTGCATGAAGCGCTCAAGCGCATCGAGGCAATCGTCCATCTCGGTCGGCGGCGGCGGTACGAACAGCGCGTTGGCGGGACGTGAGCCGCCGATCCAGTTCTGAGACCGTCGAAACTCGCCGGGATTTTTCGTCCCGCCGCGTCCGCTTTGTAGCAAGCGTTCGTGCATCTCGCGGATCAGACGCAGTGACAGCGGTAGCTCCTCCAGCCGTTCCAGCCCATACATCATCGCATCGACGTAGTTCGAGACTTCGCGGATGTCGTCAATCGGCTGGCCGACCTGCGCCTCGGTCTCGAAGCGGAGCAGGTCCGAAAGAGTCGATTGTGTGCCTTCGATCTGGGATGAAAGGACGGCCTCCTTCCTTACATACATGTAGAGGAACAGCTCCTGACGCGGGAGCAACATCGTGATCCCGTCCAGACGACCCAACGCGCGTTCGGCCAGGCCTAGCCGCTCCAGAAGGGCCAGCACGTCGATCGGCGGTTCGGGCGGCAGTGAAGGCGGCACGAAGGCACGCACGATTTCGCCCGCAACAGGGGTCTTGACGAAGCGGCCTAGCCGAAGGTTAGAATCTGATTCGGACATGCCCAATTATGCGGGCGCAGTGTTATTTAAGCAATTGGCCCTTAGCTTAAATAAGCATTAAGTTAAGGTAAGCGCTCTTAAATAACGATCGATACTATCATGGGCGCGCACACGCAAAAGGTTCGTAACAATATTCTGTTGAATTTCATCTCAAATTGAACCAGTTTTCCGTTTGACCATGTCCCAGTCAGTTGAATTCATGCTCTTGAAAACACAATGGTATCTGTCTCGCAATTGGATCAGAGCGAAATGGAAAACTGGTTCAAACTCAATTGAAACTCAACACTTGCATTTAGAATTCTTCTTGTCGGCCAAGGTCTTCCCTACCAAGGCAGATCGCTTGATGGCAATCGGCGAATTCAACGGTCAGATCATTATCGTCGTCGTCTTCAAGCCGATTGGTTCGGAAGCCCTCTCCGTTATCTCCATGCGTCCAGCAAGCCAAAAGGAAAGGAAGCTATGATGGGTATCAAATTTTCCTCTAAGCGCCCTCTCACTCAGGAAGAAGAGGCAGCAATCCAGAAGATGATCGCAAGTGATCCTGATGCGCCAGAAGCCACCGATGAACAACTTGCCAAGGCAAAACCCTTCAAAGAAGCCCTCCCGGAAATGGCCGCCAAGATGGAGAAGGCCATTCGGGGCCGACCGCGTATCGACGATCCCAAGACACCGGTTACGATCCGGCTCGATCAGGATGTGGTTCAACGCTTCAAGGCTACTGGCAAAGGTTGGCAGAGCCGCATGAATGAGGCTCTGCGCAAGGCTGTTGGCCTATAAGTGAATACACTATCCACGACGAGCTATCATTCTTGAGAAGCATTGAGCTCAAGCCTCGTGGGGTCAAGCAAAGCCTCTTGAACCACAGTCACCGTCCCCGGGGCATGAGATATTCAATTTTGGCCATGGTACAGGTCTCCTCAAACTTCGTGCCGCATCGAGCGTGGATGCGCGCAGATGATTGCCGCCCCGCGGGTAACAACTACCTCTCATGCGGCTGTCCATTCCTCTGCGCGACCTCCTCGCACATCGGATCACGTACTGCATCGGCGAACTCTGGCAAACGGGCTTTCGAACTTTCTTCCGACAGACGACCCGCAAGTGCATCTATCAGGAGACCGACGTCCAGGTTCAGGTCCGATGTTCGATCCCACCCTCTGCGTCCTGCTCAAAGATAACCTTGTTCTGGTTTGACTGAGTCTGAGCCCATTTCGATATGTCGTCAGCGGTTCGCTTTCGCTCATCTTCTCGCCACACACCTAAAGGCGTCGCGCACCGCCTTTTCTCCATCGCTCATCACCACGTCTCTTGAAACGAAGCAGCATGGAGTGGTTTGAAGCCGGCCCCTGCAGGTCGGCTTCGGGAGGCCCACTCCCAACTTCAACACAGTTGCGCCGGCACACACAAACGCCAGCTCAAGGCACACGGAAATAAGGACTGTCGAGGTAACGGGCGCAGACGGCCTCATCCGACAGGTTGAAGGTGTGCTTGAGGATTGCAGGTCCTGCCATCAGCCGCGTCAGGGTGGCAGGCCACCACCATCCTTGTAAACTTCCCCGAAGTGCTTTTCCAGAAACGCCCAGTCAATCGTCTGCGCCATCCAGACCAATCTTACAATTTTTGTCTCGATGGTATTCTTCAGATCAGCTCAGCGACGACGCCGTTCCGCGCCGCACGGATATCGCCCTTGCGCGCGAGCCGTTTCCCGATATTCAAGCTCAGATTGCCGATCTGATGATGTCTCCGGCCCGTGCCGTCGCGACCGATCAACGTTTCCGTCAGCAATGGCAGCCTGGCGGATATTAGTGGCGCTAGGACATTACACCATCCAGTGATTTACGCGGCCGAAATTGTCGCCCATGCTGTTAGCTCTGAAGGTTTTATGATCGTCATCCCGCTTCGCGCAGCCGTTCCGCCGTCTGCAAGTCCACAGAAACAAGCTGACTCACGCCCTGCTCACCCATCGTCACGCCGAAGAGACGGTTCATGCGCGCCATAGTGATCGGATTATGCGTGATGACCACGAAGCGCGTTTCGGTCGAAGCCGCCATTTCATCCATCAGATTGCAGTAACGCTCCACATTATGGTCATCCAGCGGTGCGTCCACTTCATCGAGTACGCAGATCGGTGCCGGATTGGTGAGGAACACAGCAAAGATGAGCGCCATGGCCGTCAGTGCCTGCTCGCCGCCGGAAAGCAGTGTCATGGTCTGCGGCTTCTTGCCAGGCGGGCGGGCCAGAATTTCCAAGCCGGCTTCCAGCGGATCGTCGCTTTCGATCAATTGCAGTTCAGCCGTGCCGCCGCCAAACAGATGCGTGAACAGACGCTGGAACTGCACATTCACCACGTCGAACGCAGCCAGCAGGCGTTCGCGTCCCTCACGGTTGAGGCTCTGGATTGCCTGGCGCAGTTTCTTTATCGCCTCAATCACGTCCTCACGCTCGGAGACGATGATGCCCAGACGTCCGGACAGTTCTTCTTGTTCCTCATCGGCGCGCAGATTAACCGCCCCGAGCCGCTCGCGATCGATCTTCAACCGCTCCAACTGGCGTTCTAGTTGGTCAGGATCAGGCAAAGCTTCGTCCGGCCCTAAACCTGTCTGGCGGATAGCTTCATGCGGTGGGCAGTTCAAAGCTTCGGCAATACGGGCTTCGGCGTCCTTGCGCCGCTCTTCCGCCGCCGCAAGACGTTCTTCGGCACGCGCACGCTGTTCGCGACTTGCTGCCAATTGCTGGATAGCAAGGGCCGCCGTCTTGTCGAGTTCCGCCTGTGCAGCCTCAGCCTCGGCCAGAATATCGCCAGCCTGTTTTCGAAGGGCATCGGCCTGCGAAAGTTCGTTCAACAGTGCCCGGCGGCGACCCTCGATTTCGTCAGGCGCTTCGGCAAGCACCTCGGCCTCATCTGCCGTTTCCGCACGGCGATCATTCAAAGCAGCTATATGACGGTCCGCATTTTCGGCGCGGGTTTTCCAATTGCGGCGCTCCAACGCAATCATTTCCAGCCGCCGTTTGCGGGCATCGGCCTCGCGCCGCAGCCCTTCGTAAGCAGCGCGCGCTTCGGCCAGAGCAGTGCGGTCCGACATGACTTCGCTGCTCAATGCGGCAAGGCGTTCGCCAATCGCATCGATATCCGGCATTGCGTCAAGCCGGTCTTCGGCTTCCGTGACACGGATCTGCGCTTCTTCGAGATTTTCTTTCAGATGTGCCTTGCTGTCTTCCAGACCGGCACGGCGTGTTGCCAACTGGCCTGCTGCACGCTCAGCAGCCGCCAGAGCCTCACGCGCTTCATCAAGCTTGCGCTGCTTAGCACGCCATTGATCACGCGCGACGCGTTCCTGTTCGACCGCCTCGCGGACGCCGGCTTCGGTTCGCTGCACATCCTGCTCAGCCTGCTCGGCACGTTTGCGCGCGGCAATCGCCTCCTGTTCGAGCTCCGCCAGCCGGTTTTTTTGTGCCAGTCGCTGGGCTGCCGGGGTCGGCGCATCGGCGCTCGCTGTATAACCATCCCAGCGCCAGAGCGCACCAGTCTTGCTGACGAGCCGCTGGCCGGGCCGCAACATGGTTTGCAGGCGCTTGCCTTCACTTTCCGAGACAACGCCGACCTGTGCCAGCCTACGGCGCAATTGCTGCGGCCCTTCTACCAGCCGATCCAAAGGTGTCACGCCGTCGGGCAGAGCGGGATCGGCATTGGCTGCGGGATTGTAAGCCCAGTAGACCGGTGCGTGTTCATCGCTGGCCGCATCAAGATCTTCGCCGAGTGCCGCACCAAGTGCTACTTCATAGCCTTTCTCGACACGCAGTTCTTCCACCACCGGCGGAAATTGTCCCGTTTCGCTGGCATTCAAAATGCGGGCCAGCGTCTGCGCTTCCGTTTCGATACGGTTCAGCTCCGTGCGCGCTTCGCTCAAAGGCTGGCGGCTGGCGGCCTCGGCTTCGCGCGCACTTGCAACAAGCTCCTCCGCGGTGGCAACCATTTCCTCGGCGAATGCCAGCGCTTCCATACAACTGTCGACCACGATGCGCTTTTCCGCAGGATCGAACAGGCCACCGATCTGTTCCGCGACAGCAGCGATGTCGCGCTCGATCGCTTCCATCTGGACAGAAAGACGGTCACGACGATCACGTGTTTCCTTCAATGCCCGCTCGATCTGCACACGCTCTGCGGCAGCTTCGGCACGTTCAGCCGTAACGCGGGACAAAGCGTTCTCGCTGTCCTGCAAGCGAACTTCCGCTTCCTCAAACAGTGCATGCAGTTCCTGATCGCGCTCGCCGGATTCTTCGGCGGCAGCGATCAGTTCCTGTTCTTCGTCATCGAGACGCGCCAGAATATCGGCGTTCTCACGCATCATTTCTTCTTCGCGCGCGACGTCGGCGGAAAGCTGCTCAAGACGCTTTATCAACTCTGCCCGGCGGGCACGAAGACGTTCGCCTTCCTCATCAAGCTGCGTTCTGGCAATGGAAAGACGCTGCAATGCAGCCGCAGCTTTCGCTTCAGCTTCACGCAGTTCGGGCAGTTTGTGTGCGCCGACCGCCTGTACTTTCGCCGCGTTCATCTGGGCTTGCGCCATGTCACCGACAGCCGAGGTTGCCTGCGCCAGGGCGCTTTGCGCCTCGCCTTCCTGCATCTTTGCCTGCGACCAGCGCAAATGCAGAAGTGCGGCTTCCGCCCGGCGAATATCTGCGGAAAGTGCCTTGAACCGGTTCGCCTGACGCGCCTGACGTTTCAGACTTTCAATCTGACTTCCCAACTCGCCAACCACATCGTCCAGACGCTCGAGATTGGTTTCAGCAGCACGCAAGCGCAGCTCGGCCTCATGACGGCGCGTATGCAGGCCCGAAATGCCAGCCGCTTCTTCCAGAAGCGCACGACGGGCTTGAGGCTTTGCCTGAATAAGCTCACCAATACGCCCCTGCCCGACCATCGACGGTGAACGTGCGCCGGTGGACTGGTCCGCAAAGAGAAGTTGCACGTCCTTGGCGCGCGCTTCCTTGCCATTGATGCGATAGACCGATCCCGACTCCCGTTCAATGCGGCGAGAGACCTGCAATTCGTCCGCATCATTGTAAGCTGCAGGCGCGGTGCGGTCAGAATTGTCGAGAAAAAGCGTGACTTCCGCAGTATTGCGCGCGGGCCGCGTGGCCGAGCCGGAAAAGATCACATCGTCCATGCCGGAGGCGCGCATGTTCTTGTATGAGTTTTCACCCATCACCCAGCGCAGCGCTTCGACCAGATTGGATTTGCCGCAGCCATTCGGGCCGACAACGCCCGTCAGCCCGCCTTCGATGACGAACTCCATGGGCTCGACGAAAGATTTGAAACCGACAAGGCGCAGCCTGGAGAAGCGCATCAGAATGCCCCTCCTGCAGCGAGAGCGGTGCCTGTTAAAACCGGGTGGTGGAACCGCTCCAGCTCATTGTTTGTACGCATTATCCCACGCAAAACCGCTTCGCACTTTTGCTGGAAATGCTCTATCTCAAAAACGCAAAAAGCGGACGCAAAAGAGCGCCCGCTTTTCGATCTGAAAACCGGATCAGAGAAGCTTGTCGATGATTGCCGACATTTCGTCAACCGAAAGCGCTCCAGCGTATTTTTGTCCGTTAATGAAGAAAGTCGGCGTTGCACTCACACCAAAATCCTTCGACCCACGCTCCATCGTCGCTCTCACATCATCGAGAACTTGCTGGTTCGTCAAGCAAGCCTTGAAGGACTCCTGTGTAAAACCGGCAAGTTTTGCAATTTGCAGGAGAGCTGCTTCACCATCTTCGGCGGTCGCCCACTGCTGCTGCTGCTTGAAGAAAACGTCGACCATGGGGAAGTAACGGTCTTCCGGTGCGCAGCGCGCCAGCATGAAAGCGGCAGTCGCGCGCGGATCGAACGGGAACTCACGAAAGATGAGCCGTGCCTTGCCCGTATCGATATATTTTTCCTTGATTTTCGGGAATGTGTTGATCGTAAAATCTGCGCAATGCGGGCAGGTCAGCGATGCATATTCAACGATGGTGACCGGCGCGTCAGCCTTGCCATAGACCATATCCTTGAGCTTGCCGGGTTCGGCAATCTTGGCCGCATCAACGGTGCCTTCAGGATCGCGCTGCTGCGCATTCGCACCACCGGCAAACGCCAGCCCGGCAGCCGCTGCTCCGGCGAGAGAAATAACGTGTCTGCGATTAAACGCTGCAGGCATCCGAATCATCCAGTCCTGTTTCAATAGTTGACTTCGACATACAATCTAAAGCGGCAGATCGCACTTCGCTAGACCCGCAGCGTTCACATGAAAGTCAGCACCTTGTGTTTTTTGTCTTCATATTTGCGACAATCAATTGGAGTACCTAGTTCAAACTGCTGAAAGCTTGCATCAATTTTATGGCAGCAAGCCGAATTCAGCTGTCCTTACCGTCTTTTCGACCGATCGTCCGCTTCTCTGCGAGAATGTTCTTGCCAAGACGCGCCAGTGCTGCGCGAAGCGCGTCATCTTCAATACCGTCCGTGGCCTTGTCGATGCGGCGTTCTTCCGCTGGACCAAGCGGCGCCAGCCTCTTTATCCGACGCTTGGCTGGAATGACCGGCGGCTTCTGTTCGATGCGAATGCGCCCGACTGCCGAGAAGCCGAGAAAGCCATTGATACGGCTGATGATTTCCCCTGTTTCATGCTGAACTTGCAGGGCTGCGAAGCCTTCACAGGCGATAATCAGCGTTGCTGGTGAAAACGGATCATCCTCATGCAGACGACGGGGCCAGATAATGCGCAGCGGACGCGACGTTGCACCGATGGCAGGCCCGACAATATCTTCCCACGACTGAAGCAAAGCGAGATTGATACCGGCACGCTTTTGCAGCATCGGGTCCACCAGACCCGAAGCCATGTCTGCTAGCGGCCTGAAGCCGCGTCTGGATGCTGGTTCGCTCATCGCGCTCCATTATAGCCGCGAAACCACTCGACAAACAAAGGAATCCCCTGATCGAGTGTCGTTTTCGGGCTAAAGCCAAGATCGCCAGCAGCAAGCGTGATGTCGGCGTAAGTACGCGGCACGTCGGCAGCTGGCATGGGTTCGAGCTTACGGATTGCTTCCTTGCCCGTCGCTTTCTCGATTGCAGCAATGAAATCGTTCAGCATTACGGGCCGGTTGTTGCCGAGATTATAAACAGGTGCGGTATCTTCCGGTTTGTCGAGTATGCGTCGTGCCGCACCGACTACACCGCTGACGATATCGTCCACGAAGGTGAAGTCCCGCTTCATCTCACCATTATTGAACACCCGGATCGGCTCACCCTTGAGGATCGCGGACGTGAACAGCCATGGCGCCATGTCAGGCCGCCCGTAGGGACCGTAGACGGTAAAGAAACGCAAGCCCGCAGAGTGGAGCTTGTGCACGTGACGGTAGGAGTAGGCCAGCAATTCGCCCGAACGCTTTGTCGCGGCATAGATCGAGACGGGATGATCGACAGGATCGCTTTCGGAGAAAGGCACCTTTTCATTCGCGCCATAGACCGACGATGAACTGGCATAGACGACAGGCGGTCGCTTATCCAGTCTGAGCGCTGTTTCGAAGACCGTGACCTGTCCCTGCACATTAGCGGAGATATAGACGGTGGGGTTCTCAATGGAGTATCGCACACCCGCCTGCGCTGCCAGATGCACGATGATATCTGCATCCCGATCAGCACCGATTGCCGCATTGAACGCTTCCGCATCGGAAATATCCGCCTTTGCAAACCTGAAGCCTTCCCTCATATGAAGTTTGGAGAGCCGGGTTTCTTTCAGGGCAACCGGATAATAGTCATTCACATTGTCTATGCCGATGACCTGCCAGCCTTCATCCAGCAGTCGTTGCGCCGTGTGGAACCCGATAAATCCGGCTGCGCCCGTTACAATGGCTTTCATGCGGCTGATTTCTTTCCAAAAATATACGAGATGAGACCTGCGCGGCGCGCAGCCATCATTCGTCGCGATGCAGCCGCATTCAGTGCTGCGAGGAAGAACATGGTCGAGGCGATGGTCACCTCGTGCAAAAGCGGATTGTGCAGCATGCCGTAACTGCCACAGATAACAGCGAAATAAATTAATGCTCGCCGCATCGCCCAACTATCGGCGGTCCGCCACAGATAGACGAAGATCGAGATAAATGCGCCGGCCATGAAGATAAGACCAACAATGCCATCGTTCAGCAGTTCATCGAGAATCGTGTTGTGCACGTGACGGAAGCCGTTCAGCATCGTAGCCTTATCGCCAGCCTCAGCCTTTACGAAATCCATCTTCGAATAGGAGCCGACACCTGTAAACGGATGGGTCGCAATAACACGAGACGCACTTTTCCACATGACTTCGCGGATATCGGCTGAGATCTTGTCTTCCCAGTCAGCGGCACGCCCGGTATCGTAGTATTCGACCATTCCAGAAAAACGCTTGGAAATGATGCTTCCGACAGGGCCGACAACGACCAGAGCCGCTGTTGCGGCAAACAGTATTGCGTAAGCCGCGCCCTGTTGCCTGATGCTGAAACGCTTCAGGAAGATGAGGATTTCCACAGCGACAAATATCGGCAACACCACAATGACTGCACGTGTTTCAGAGGTCAAAACAGCGGCGAACCCGAGAACCAGCCAATGCGGACCATTCGGCAAGTAGCGTGATGTGTTGCGCAGCGGGATCGCAGCAGAGATCGCCGCTACCCCAGCAACGAATGCGAAAACGGCCTGATTGCCGCCAATGCCAATGCGTCCACCGTCGACGATAGAAAGGCAGACCGCGATAATGACGGCAAGCAGCGTTCCAACGCGTGCGCCAAGGACATAGGCTCGCAGTGGATCACGGATAAGCACCATTCCGGAACCGGCAAAAGCGAAAATGGTGATCAGCAGAGTATAGCCGATCTGCCGGTTATCGTGGAAAGGCTCGCCGCGAAACAGGATCAAGCCTAACGACCAGACAGCATATAAGACGATGAAAAGATAGAATTTTTTTGCGAACATACGTGTCGTCGCATGACGTCCGCAGGCGAGATAAATACCAATGCATGAAAAGACGAAAAGTATCAGCGGTCCAAAACCGATGCGAATGGGCATCGCGGCCGACGCTATCCCGAGCACCCAGGAATCTATCCGGCGCCGCAGGAGAAAAGACTTTTTAAAATAACTCAATCTCTGCCCTCTCTTAAGCCCTTCTTATCAAGAGCGTAGGCGATTCGTCGGACATAGTCAGTTGCTCGAAACAGAAGGGTAGTTATCCTTTTGTATACGGGTAAACGCTTCTTGGCGTAGGCAGAACGCCCCTGAGCGATCGTAGAAATCGCAATATCCGAAAACTCAACGACCGGCTTGTCGGTCGTAAAAACCTGATACGCACCAGCCCACCCGCGTTCCAATGCAACATCATAAGGCAGTCGCATGGGCCGGAGCGCTTTCAGCATTTTCGACGCACCTTCCCTGGTTACGACATATGCTGCTGAACTGCCCAGCGGACCATGCAGACAGCGACCTATGGAGAACTGATCACCGGCTTTTTGAAATGGGCGGAAGGCAGCCGTCCTGTGATTCACGAGCTTAACCGCATCCCAACCCGTCACCTTTGTCAAATACGTCAGGAACGGTTGAAAAGCAGGAGTGAAAATTACGTCATCTTCCACAATGACCGCAAAAGATTCAGGTGCTGCGGCAATTATCTCCAGCACTTGGATATGGCTGAAATAACAACCAATTTCTGCGGGCAGTACAGTTTTACCATGCCAACGACGAAAGCCTGCATCATCGAAATCCGTCAGTTCTTCCGGGGACAGAAGTTTTCCCTCAACAGCTTCCACGCGCCTCAGATCGATCGAAAGCGCATCCGCATTGGACTTCAGCCTGTCCCAGCGATCCCGTGACCGCGCAAGATTGATGACATAGACAGGTACAGAATGGTCCACTTATTCTCTTTCCAACCGAGCACATCAGAAGGCCCACGGTGAGACTTCTATGCGCTAGGATCTATTATGCACAGCGTTGTTTCTATCAATTCTAAAAATAAGGCATTAATCAGAATGCTGCCCAACTGTTAACCGATGTCCTTCTCATGCTGAATTCTACCAATTCCAATCAATCCACAAAGCTCCTGCGCTGGTATGACCGGCACCATCGCGTTCTGCCGTGGCGCGTGAGCCCGTCCGAACAGGCCTCCGGCGTCAAACCCGATCCCTATCGCGTCTGGCTCTCCGAGATTATGCTTCAGCAGACGACGGTGGAGGCGGTCAAGTCCTACTTCGTGAAATTCGTAGAACGCTGGCCCACCGTTCAAGCCATGGCAAAGGCGAGTGAGGACGATATCCTGCGTGCATGGGCCGGGCTCGGTTATTATTCGCGTGCACGTAACTTGAAAAAATGTGCCAACGCCGTGGCCCTACAGCACGATGGCAAGTTTCCAGACAATGCCATTGCACTGAAGGAACTGCCGGGCATCGGCGATTACACTTCGGCGGCGATCGCCGCAATCGCGTTTGGCGAGGCGGCTGCCGTCGTCGACGGCAATGTGGAGCGTGTAATTTCGCGGCTCTACACAATCGACACGCCCCTGCCCGCTGCAAAAGCTGAAATCCGCGCACTCATGGGTCAAATGACGCCCATCGACAGACCGGGAGACTTTGCTCAGGCCATGATGGATCTGGGCGCAACCATATGCACGCCACGACGGCCAGCCTGTGCAATCTGCCCGCTCAACGATGATTGCTTGGCTCTCAAATCACGCGATCCGGAGGAGTTTCCGGTTAAGGCCCCCAAGGCAGAAAAGCCAATTCGCACCGGGGCGGCATTCATCGCCATTGCGGGGGATGGTTCAATTCTCCTGCGCAAGCGGAAAGGTGAAGGCCTGCTTGCCGGAATGACCGAAGTTCCGGGCAGCCACTGGACGGCGCGTATCGACGGAGATGCAACAATCGCTGCAGCACCATTCCCGGCACAATGGAACGTTTCCGGTTCAATCACGCATGTTTTTACACATTTCGAACTGAGATTGTCGGTCTATCGCTCCGAGAATGTCAGCAAGAGTGCGTCTACAGATGGATGGTGGTCACGGCCAGACGAGCTTTCCGATGAGGCGCTGCCCACCGTCATGAAAAAGGCGATCATCGCCGCCATACCAGAAGCATTCAAACGAGGGAGGAGAAACCATTGAGCAGTCCCGTCAAGCATGTAGTCTTCGATATTGGCCGAGTTCTGATCCACTATGATCCTGAACTTGCTTATCTCGACGTCATTCCCGATGCTTCGGAACGGCGGTGGTTTCTGGAAAACATCTGCACCAGCGCATGGAATATCGAGCAGGATCGCGGCAGAAGCTGGCAGGAAGCAGAAGCACTCCTGATCGATACATATCCCGAGAAACGCGATCATATTCGTGCGTTCCGGCAAAACTGGAACCGCATGGTTCCCCATGCGTACGAGGACAGCGTCGAAATTCTGCGCGGCCTGATAGGCCATGGCAATGACGTCACCATGCTGACGAATTTCGCTTCAGACGCTTTCCGCGAAGCACAGGTTCGCTTTCCCTTTCTAACCGAAAGTCGGGGCGTCACCGTATCGGGCGACATCCATATGCTGAAACCCGACCGCGAAATCTACGATCATCATGTTGCATCGTTCGACCTTGATCCCGCGGCAACGCTTTTCATCGATGACACGATGCACAATGTGGATGGCGCCAGACAGGCTGGCTGGCAGGCCGTGCATTTTACAGATGCGGACAAGCTGAGCTCCGATTTGAAAGCCCTGAGCCTCACCTTCTAGAGCCTGTCTCCCGAAAATGGGACCGGTTTCGGGATAAAGACACGTGTAAAAACAAACGAATAGAACACTTCCAATAATTCAATCAAAACAGGAAATGCTCCAGATCTAAAATAGCGAAGGCGCCCGAAGCCAATGCTTCGAGCGCCTCACTATCAGACTATGCTGGAGGCCGTCCGATAACTAATCGTTTGCGCATCTTATCCGAAAACCGCTTCGCACTTTTCAGGATGCGCTTTAAGCGCCTGCAACTGCCATCTGGTCGCGAATGACCTTGCGCAAGGCATCAATTGGCTTCAACGCGCCGTTTTCCTCGTAGTGCCAGAAAGTCCATCCATTGCAGGCATCAAAGCCCTGAACCTTTGCACCGATACGATGGATCGAACCCGCTTCACCGTTGGCAGCCAGCGTACCATCCGCGCGAACAATGGCAGCAAAACGGCGACGTTCATCACAAAGCACCGTGCCGGGACGAAGAAGCCCCGCTTCGAGGACGCTGGTGAACGCGACACGCGGTTCGGCCCGTTTGCCCGTCATCACCGTCAGTTCGGCTTTGCCGAGCGGTTCAACAGCGTCGATACGGGCCGTCGCTGCATCGATATAGCTCTGTTCGCGCTCGATACCGACGAAGTGGCGTCCGAGGCGCTTGGCAACCGCACCCGTCGTTCCAGAACCGAAGAACGGATCAAGAATGACGTCACCCGGCTTGCTGGAGGCCATCATGATGCGAGCAAGTAATGCTTCCGGCTTCTGGGTTGGATGAACCTTGTCGCCATTTTCGTCTTTCAGGCGTTCAGAACCCGTGCAGATAGGGAACAGCCAGTCCGAGCGCATCTGTACGTCGTCATTGGCGGCCTTCATCGCTTCATAATTGAAGGTATAGCCTTTGCCCTTCTGATCACGCGAAGCCCAGATCAGCGTTTCATGAGCATTCTGGAAACGACGACCGCGGAAATTCGGCATCGGGTTCGTCTTGCGCCAGATGACATCATTCAGGAGCCAGAAGCCGAGATCCTGCAATTGCGAACCGACCCGGAAAATATTGTGGTAGGAGCCGATGACCCAGATGGTGCCATTCGGCTTCAGGACACGACGGCAGGCCATAAGCCATGCACGCGTGAAGGCATCATAGGCCTGAAAGCTCTCGAACTGATCCCAGTGATCGTCAACTGCGCTGACCATCGACTGGTCAGGGCGATGCAAATCGCCGCCAAGCTGGAGATTATAGGGAGGATCGGCAAAAATGACGTCCACGGAATGATCCGGCAGGCGTTCCAGAGCCGCGACGCAATCACCTTTGATGATGGAGTCAAGCCAGGCGGTACGCGGAGCCTCAATGGGCAACTCATGTGCAAGACGTACAAGAGACATGGGATACTCGATTACCTGTGGACGCAAAAAACTTGTCCTTATGGTTACCGGGTAGGGTAAATATGCAGTTAACGCCAAGTGATTGAAATCGTAAATCTTTTCTTAAACGAGGTGGAAAGTCCGCAGTTCCGGGCTTTTCATGGTCAATTGACCCTCGACATTTTGCCACCTGTCATCTTAACGCCGCGATCGCTATGCAATTGTAACTTTAACTTCTTGCCCTTGATAAGGCTTGGTTATCCCTTTTTGCCTATAATCGGCAGTCAACTTCTGAATTTGCGTGGCGGACATGCGCGCCGCCCCGCTTGTCCGGTGTATTTTATGATGAATATCGCTGAACTGCGGCATAACCGGTATTTGCGGGTTCTCTTTGTACCCTTTCGCATGCGTGCACTGGTTCGCGGCAGCGAAATAGGCCTCGTTATCGCCGGCACTGTCATCGGCATCATTTCAGGGCTGATGGTTGCCGCGATTGGCAGCATTTCCCAATGGATGCATCAGGCAATCTTCGCTCTTGAACCCGGCGAAAAACTGAGCTCGGCGGCATCATTGCAACCCAGCGCTTATATCGCGCCGCTCGCGGGCGGCATCTTGATGGGGATCGTGATCTGGGTTCTCGCGCGCTGGCGCAAGCGGCCCATCGTCGACCCTATCGAAGCAAATGCACTTCATGGCGGACGCCTGTCGCTGACGGACAGCTTCATCCTCGTCGGACAGAACCTGATTTCGAACGGTTTCGGCGCATCGGTCGGGCTTGAAGCCGCTTATACGCAGCTTGCGAGCGGTTTCGCATCCCGTATCGGTCGGGCACTCAAGCTTCGTCGTGCAGATTTGCGAACACTGGTCGGCTGCGGCGCTGCGGCAGCTATTGCCAGCGCCTTCAATGCTCCGCTGACTGGGGCATTCTATGCATTCGAACTCATCATCGGCGTCTATTCGATTGCCACGCTGGCGCCTGTCGTCGTGGCGGCGATCGTCGGTGCGCTGGTGACGCAGGCAATTGGCGGAGCGCCCTTTGTCATCGATATCGGTCAGATCAACGACATCACCCCGCGCGACTACGTGCCAGCGCTCGTTCTCGGCTTCTTTTCGGCAGGTATTGCCATCCTCATCATGCGCGGGGTTACCTTTGTTGAGAAGGTCGCTCGACGCAGCGTGGTGCCGAATGTTATGGCGCCAGCAATCGGTGGGGCCGTCGTCGGCATGATCGCTTTCATTTCGCCTCAGGTTCTGGCCTCAGGACATGGGGCGCTGCATCTCGATCTCAATGCAAATATCACTATTCCGGCGCTCCTGCTCCTGATCCTCAGCAAGTCGCTTGCCTCTGCCGTCTCCATTGGCGCAGGTTTTCGCGGCGGTCTGTTCTTCGCATCGCTATTTCTCGGCGCGCTGACGGGCAAGCTGTTTGCCGCCGTGGCCGGAGCGGTGCTGCCTGCCGGCCTGGCACTTGCACCTGAGGTCTATGCCGTTATCGGCATGAGCTCTCTTGCCGTGGCGGTTGTCGGCGGCCCGATGACCATGACCTTTCTTGCGCTGGAAATGACCGGTGACTTTCCTATCGCGATGCTCGTTCTTGGAGCCGTCGTCTCGTCCTCGCTGATGGTGCGGAAGACCTTCGGTTACTCCTTCGCAACGTGGCGCTTTCACCTGCGCGGCGAGGCTATCCGGTCCGCGCACGACATTGGCTGGATACGCAATCTGACCGTAAACCGGATGATGCGTCACGATGTGCGAACCGTGCTGATCGATACCGATATAGAAACCTTCCGGCACGATTTCCCTCTTGGCTCGACCCAGCGCGTCATCGCGGTCGATGCCGATGGACGCTATGTCGGCATGATCCCGGTTCCAGAGGTCTATGCCGACAGCTTCGACACATCCGACGGCGAACACAGCATCAGCGAGCTTCTCAAATATCAGGACGAGTTCCTGCTGCCCCAGATGAACGCCAAGGAAGCCGTCGCCCGTTTCGACCGGGCAGAAAGCGAAGCTCTGGCCGTGGTAAACAACGCACAGGAGCGTAAGGTGCTCGGTCTTCTCAGTGAAGCGCACACCCTGCGTCGCTACAGCGAGGAGCTGGACCGACGGCGGCGTGAAGTTTCCGGTGAGGTCTGAACCCGAACCAGCCGCGATTTGACGACTTCGCCATAAAGGTGTAGCTCAATCGCGGTGTTTCCGGCTGCTGCCGGTGCCCACTCCTCCCAATAAAAGGCTATGATCATGGCGGCACCGTCCCTCATTATTTTCGATTGCGATGGCGTTTTGGTGGATTCCGAAATTATCGCAGCGGAAGTCGAATCCACGCTTCTAACCGAAGCCGGTTATCAGATCGCCGCAGATGAAATGGCTGAACGTTTTGCCGGTCTGACGTGGCAGGATATTCTCCTCACCGTGGAGCGCGAAGCAGGGATTCCGCTTTCGGCATCGCTTCTCGACAAATCCGAAAAGATTCTGGACGAGAAGCTCAAGAACGAAGTTCAGGCGGTTGAGGACATCGTGGAAGTTGTATCGGCGCTGAAGCTGCCGAAGTGCATCTGTTCCAATTCGACCAGCCATCGATTGGAAAGCATGCTGAAGCGTGTCGGTCTTTATGAATTGTTCGCGCCCAATATCTTCTCAGCGAAGGAAGTCGGCACCAAAAAGACCAAGCCTGCTCCAGACGTGTTCCTTTATGCAGCCAAGCAATTCGGCGTCGATCCGAAAGATGTCATCGTGATTGAAGATTCCGCGCATGGCATTCAGGGCGCTCGCGCCGCTGGAATGCGTGTGATCGGCTTTACGGGCGGTGCTCACACCTATCCCGGCCATGCCGACAAGCTGACCGATGCCGGTGCGGAAACCGTCATCCATCGCCACAAAGATTTGCCGAGCGTTATCGAAGCCCTGTCCATCTGGACTGATGCCTGAACGAGATAATCCGACGCCTGGCTTTTGTCAGGCGGCGGATTGCTTGTTGCG
This sequence comes from Brucella lupini, assembly GCF_002252535.1. Lineage (NCBI taxonomy): Bacteria > Pseudomonadati > Pseudomonadota > Alphaproteobacteria > Hyphomicrobiales > Brucellaceae > Brucella > Brucella lupini. The sequence continues at coordinate 191,012 of NZ_NNRN01000049.1, read as the reverse complement.
CCCCTTGGGCGGAGCATTGAGAATGGCCAGAAGCTCTTCGGCTTCGCTCTCAGAGAGGCCGATCAGCATACGGGTTCCCATGATGACGGGCTCGCCAGTGGACGTATCGAAGATCGCCCAGGTGTCCGTCGGTTCAAGAATGCGTTCATATTTCTGTTTCATGAGACCACACTAGCGCAAATCTGTTGCCATTCATTTCACGCAGGCAGTCGCATTTAATTCGAATTTTATCGATCTGCATTTATTCACAAGCATTGGCGCAATCAAACTTTTCAGCGACGGTTTTGCTGCACTTCTGTCTTGTTTTCCGCAAACGGATCGCTACCGGCGCCATACATCTTCGTGCTTGCGGCTGAACCACTCGTTCATCTGACGGCAGATAGTCGTTTAATCTAAAAAAGAACATTAATTTCAATATGATCAACACATAATAATATTATCAATCGAAACTGTTGCAACGTTGATTAAATTTGCATAGTCTGCGTCTGCAACAGTTTGTTGTAAATTATGTCGGTTATGTTGATATGATTGATTTTATAGAACTAAATAATGATCAGAGGCGTGAAAAGGTTAACTCCGATCAACGCTATGAAGCCTTTCAGCAAGCATCTGCAACGGTCAAAAGCTTCCGTGGTTCATTAGTTTGGCATAGTGTTGGCGGAACCGAACATTTGATGCGCAGCTATTATAATTCTGCCGGAGTCAGACGTCAAAAGGTGGAAGGTCGCCGCTCACCAGAAACTGAGGCGATAAAAGTCAAATGGGATGCAGCTCGTCAAGCCGCGCAAGAGGTCTTGAGCGCGCGCAAATCTCAAATGGAACGCCAGACAGCTGTTAATCGCGCACTACGGCTTGGCCGCGTACCTCATCTTACGGCTCGGATTATTCGAGCCGTCGACAATGCTGGTTTGCTTGGTGCCGGGATTCGGATCGTTGGTACTAATGCGATATTTGCTTACGAAGCAATCGCCGGTGTGTTTGTGGATCCAGGCATCACTGCCACTGACGATATCGATCTGCTCATGGATGCGCGTCGTTCTCTCAAAATGGTCGTAGATGACGACATAAAGAATAACTCACTCCTCGGCCTCCTGAAGAAAGTCGATAAATCTTTTGAACGTACACGTTCCAGCTATCGCGCCGCAAACCGAGAGGGATATTTGGTTGACTTAATCAAACCTCTAGCCAAACCCATTTGGAGGGAAAGCCGTGAAAGCATTGGTAACGGTGAAGATGAACTTGTTGCTGCTGCGATCGAAGGGCTTGATTGGCTCGAAAATTCGCCACCCTTCGAGGCAATTGCGATTGATGAAAAGGGCGAGCCTTTGCGTATAGTCGCTCCGGACCCACGTATTTTTGCCGCTCATAAATTCTGGATCTCCCAAAGGGGAGATCGTGAACCAGTTAAGCGTCAACGTGATCGTGCGCAGGCAGAAACCGTTGCCCAATTGACGACCACTTACTTTAAACATCTTCCATATGAGGCGTCCGAGCTTCGTGCACTGCCACGAAACGTTTTTGAAAATGCAGCACCCTTGTTCATCGATACTTAACCGCAAAATTATTCGAAGCCAGGATCAAGAAAATCATACCTGTTATATTGATATCGTAAAAGGTTGCGTTTCTAACAGTCTCTAATGACCATGGCATTCAACGTGCCAAGCATGCACTCTGTAAGTTTTTGTCGGCCCACTGAGCAAAACTTCAAGCCGAATACTATTAAATGGAAAAACCAAAATTAAATAATGCGCGGAAATATCTTTCCGCGCATTATAACTAAAAGAACGATTTCATGATCATGCGCCTGACGGCAATTCATTATTTCGTGTTGTAAGGACCTTCATCGAACCCTACGAAAATCTGGATATTGTTCTTGTCCGCCATCGGCACGGTGATCGTCTTGTCATTGAAGACGAACTGTGTAGCGGTATCTCCATTGGCTATCGTAACCGCCTGCTTGTGCAGCTTGGAATAGATAACCTGATCGCCCTGGCGGACGGCAACACGGATTGGCATGGTGATGGTGCCGCTCTTGTATTTTGGTCCAGGTACGACCTTGCCGGCAGCAGCGACGTCAATCGTCATGGTCCCTGCGCCATGCTGACAGGCGCGGGTCGTATCTGTCAGGGCGGCTTGATAGATCACACGCGCGGGATCCTTGTCACCGCCCTTCTCATACGTATTGAAGAAGGCTGTGCCGTCACGCAGCGAAACCGAAGGGCAGAAAGCGCGCAGCTCGGATTCCTTGATGCGCTGGTCGCCGGTAGCGGCGGGAGTGGTCAAGGAAGAACCTGAGCCTCCGTCGGCAGCCTTGTCGGTGCCACTGGTTGTGCAGCCTGCGAGGGCTGCGAGCAAAACCGTTGCAAAGACTGGAAACAACGATGAACGATTCTGTGGTGCTGTTTGCATAAACCGGGCTTCCCTGCACTGATCGACCTGTCTTCTACATCACGCATGTGTGTAGCGCGATGACGTTTTCCCGTTTTTTGCTCCAGAGAGCAACCCCATACACGTCAACATGCTTTAAAACCTTGCGGCTTTTTTAGGGAGGCTCTATTGCATTACCCGGCTCAAAACCGCGCCGATCTGAAATGAAGGCCCAAGAAATGAAATATGTAAGCACGCGTGGGGAAGCGCCGGTCCTGGGGTTCAGCGATGCATTGCTCGCCGGTCTAGCCCGGGATGGCGGTCTCTATCTGCCACAGGATTATCCTCAGTTTTCACCAGAACAGATCCGCGACCTGCGCGGAAAATCCTATGTGGATATCGCGCTGGCCGTGCTCACTCCATTTGTCGATGGCGAAATTCCGCATTCGGATTTCCGCCGTATGGTGCATGAAGCTTACGGTACTTTCCGTCACGATGCGGTCTGCCCACTGGTTCAAACCGGCGCTAATGAATTCGTGCTTGAGCTTTTCCACGGCCCGACGCTTGCCTTCAAGGACGTCGCCATGCAGCTTCTCGCTCGCATGATGGACTATGTGCTGGCACAACGCGGCGAACGCGCAACTATCGTCGGCGCCACATCGGGCGACACGGGTGGTGCAGCCATTGAAGCCTTCGGCGGTCGCGACAATACCGACATCTTTATCCTGTTCCCGAACGGTCGCGTATCGCCGGTGCAGCAGCGTCAGATGACATCGTCCGGCTTCTCCAACGTTCATGCCCTTTCCATCGAAGGCAATTTCGACGACTGCCAGAACCTTGTGAAAGGCATGTTCAACGACCTACAGTTTCGCGATGCGCTGTCGCTTTCGGGTGTAAACTCGATCAACTGGGCGCGCATCATGCCGCAGGTCGTCTATTACTTTACGGCGGCGCTGAGCCTCGGCGCGCCGGATCGCGCGGTATCTTTCACCGTACCAACGGGCAATTTCGGCGATATTTTCGCGGGCTACGTCGCCAAGCGCATGGGTCTCCCCATCGACCAGCTGATTATCGCCACCAACGATAACGACATTCTCTCACGCACGCTGGAAACCGGCGCGTATGAAATGCGCGGCGTTGCACAGACGACATCGCCGTCGATGGATATCCAGATATCCTCGAACTTCGAACGTCTCCTGTTCGAAGCACATGGACGCGATGCGGCAGCATTGCGCGGCCTGATGGACAGCCTGAAACAGTCGGGCGGCTTCTCGATCTCCGAAAAGCCGCTCTCGGCGATCCGCAGCGAATTTTCTGCGGGCCGCTCGACGGTCGATGAGACCGCGGAAACGATCAAATCCGTGCTTGAGGCGGACGGCTATTTGCTTGATCCGCATTCGGCAATTGGCCTGAAGGTCGCTCGCGAAAATGTGTCCAATGCAGCGCCGATGGTTGTTCTAGCAACCGCACATCCGGCCAAATTCCCTGATGCTGTAAAGGCTGCAAGCGGTGTCGAACCGCAGCTTCCGGCATGGCTTTCAGACTTGATGGAACGAAAAGAAAGCTTCACAGTTCTTCACAACGACCTGAAAATCGTGGAAGAATACGTTCGCCGCCATTCGAGAGCTTAAAAAGACCGGCTCCGAGACGAGAACCAGAGCGGGAATGCAGGGAGCAGTTTGCTTATGGGTGTTGAAGTAACGCGTCTTTCCAATGGATTGACGATAGCCACCGATACGATGTCCCACGTGGAAAGCGTGGCGCTTGGAATTTGGGTCAAGGCCGGTGCGCGAAACGAAGCTGCCGACAGGCATGGCATTGCTCATCTTCTTGAGCACATGGCATTCAAGGGAACTGAAAACCGCACTGCCTGGCAAATAGCATCGGATATCGAAAATGTTGGCGGCGAAATCAATGCCGCCACCAGCGTCGAGACCACGTCCTATTATGCGCGCGTTCTGCGCAATGACGTGCCGCTCGCCATCGATATCCTCTCCGATATCCTGACTGCCTCCAAGTTCGACGAAGCTGAACTGGAACGCGAAAAACAGGTCATCATGCAGGAGATCGGCGCGGCGCACGACACGCCCGACGATATTGTTTTCGACCGTTTCACCGAAACAGCTTACCGCCATCAGCCGATCGGGCGCGCCATTCTCGGCGAACCTGAGACGGTGATGTCTTTCACCTCCGCCGATCTGCGCCAGTATATGGACGAGCAGTATAGCGCCGACCGCATGGTCGTGACGGCTGCAGGAGGCGTCGATCACGACGCCTTCGTGAAGGAAGTCGAAAAACGCCTCGGCGGCTTCCGCGCCCACAATACAGCGCCTACGCTCGACCTTGCCCACTATGTCGGCGGCGATTTCCGTGAAAATCGCGAACTCATGGATGCACAGGTTCTGATCGGCTTCGAAGGCCGTGCCTACCATGTGCGCGATTTCTATGCCTCGCAGCTTCTCTCCATGGTCCTCGGCGGCGGCATGTCCTCACGCCTCTTCCAGGAAGTGCGCGAGAAACGCGGCCTCTGCTATTCGGTCTATGCCTTCCATTGGGGCTTCTCGGATACCGGTTTGTTCGGCATCCACGCTGCAACGGGTCGCGATGAGCTGGTCGAACTGGTTCCCGTCCTCATCGATGAACTGCATAAGGCAGCTGACTCCATCAGCCTCGAAGAAGTGGACCGCGCCCGCGCACAGTATCGTGCAAGCCTTCTCATGTCACAGGAGAGCGCTGCAAGCCGTGCAGGACAGGTCGCGCGCCAGTTCCTGCTCTATGGTCGCCCTGTCGAGAACAGCGAGCTGATGGATCGTCTTTCGCTGATTACGCCAGAACGGTTGACCGATCTGGCAGGACGCCTGTTCCTCGACAGCAAGCCCACCATCGCCGGTGTCGGCCCGGTTGGGCGACTGATGAGCTTCGACGGGCTATCGGATGCACTTTCGACCAGCGCGCATGCGAGGAAGATCGCTGTATAATTGAGGCAATAGGGCATTAGGGGAGTAGGGCAGTATGTTTAGCTCGGCGAATACGTCCACCCTTCCCTATTGCCTTACTGACTTACTGCCATATTGCCTTATCCCGTCATGATCGGCCTGCCCTTCCGTAGAAGCAATCCGACCGTCTTGCGTGGCCAGCGCATTTATCTGCGTGAGCCGATGATGAGCGATTTTGCGAGCTGGGCCAGTCTGCGGGAACAGAGCCGCGCCTTTCTTGCCCCGTGGGAGCCAACATGGCCCGACGACGACCTCACCAAGAGCGCCTTCCGCCATCGGATGCGGCGTTTTCAAGATGAAATATCGGCTGGAACCGGCTATCCATTTTTCGTGTTCCGCAATAGCGACAACAAGCTCGTCGGCGGCATTACGCTCGGCAATATCCGGCGTGGCGTCGGCCAGAACGGCATGATCGGCTACTGGAGCGGCGAACCTTACGCCGGCAAGGGTTATATGACCGAGGCCCTATCGCTGGTTATCCCCTTCGCATTCGACCAACTCCGGTTGCACCGGATTGAAGCAGCCTGTATCCCTCATAACGAGCGTTCGATACGGCTTCTCGAAAAAGCCGGATTTGAGAGAGAAGGACTGCTGCGTTCCTATCTCAAGATAAACGGCTTCTGGCAGGATCACCTGCTTTTTGCCCTTATAGAAAGCGACAAACGTATGACGGATAGCCGCATGATCAATGGCAAGGTTGGACGCTCGTGACGGGTTTTGCGGATAAGTGGTTTGTTGCTGGTGCGCGATTTCTCGCGCTCATGGTTTTTCTGACCGTTTCGGTCGTCCAGGCATCGGCCATTGAACCGATCAAGATTTCCAAGGAAGATACTGCCCTCGACCTGTCTCGCGCTGTCGAACTTCTGCGCAACAAGGGCGAGAGCGTGCAGGTATCGACTGCACCGGGTCCTGACGGCATTGTGCGCCGTATCGAAGTGCAGGCCGATCAGAACAGCAAGGCATCCGGCGACTGGGCCGCTTTCTCGATTGCAAACCCCACCGACGAGCAGATTGACCGCCTGATTGTGGCTCCGCATTTCCGTCTTGTCGGCTCCGGCGTCATTTGGCCCGATCTTGGCTCCCCGCGTATTGCATCGATCACACCAAGCGAGGGCTTTGCCCTCGACCGCCAGCCAAGCGCCGATGCAGACGTTTTCCGCATTACGCTCAATCCGGGCAGCGTTGTCACCTTCGTGGCCGAACTGTCTTCGCACAACCTGCCCCAGCTCTATCTCTGGGAGCCGGAAGCCTACAAGGATGCGGTCAATTCCTACACGCTTTATCGCGGTATTCTGCTTGGCATTTCCGGCCTGCTGGCGCTGTTTCTGACCATCCTTTTCGTCGTCAAGGGCACTTCGCTGTTCCCTGCAACCGCCGCGCTTGCATGGGCGGTTCTGGCCTATATCTGCGTCGATTTCGGCTTCTGGAACAAGCTGATGGAGATAACGCCGGGCAATGAGCAAATCTGGCGCGCGGGCACCGAGGTGGCACTTGCCGCCTCGCTTGTGATTTTCCTGTTCACCTATCTCAATCTCAACCGCTGGCACGATCATTTCAGCTACGGCGCGGTAACATGGGTTCTGGGTCTGCTGGCACTTGCAGGGGTTGCCGTCTTCGATCCGCCCGTGGCTTCCGGTATTGCGCGTATTTCGTTGGCACTTACCGTTGTGTCCGGTGTCGCTATTATCGGCTATCTGGCGGTCAAAGGGTATGATCGCGCCGTCATGCTGATACCAGCCTGGCTTCTTACCCTCATATGGCTTCTAGGTGCCTGGATGACGGTTTCCGGCAGGCTCGATAATGATATCGTGCAACCTGCCCTTGGTGGTGGTCTTGTCCTGATCGTTCTTCTGATCGGCTTTACAGTCATGCAGCATGCCTTCGCTGGCGGAGCGCTGCAACAGGGCCTTCTGTCCGACATGGAGCGACAGGCTCTCGCCGTCATCGGTGCGGGGGATATCGTATGGGATTGGGACGTACCGCGCGACCGCGTGGTGACGACGCCCGACATCGCCAATTATCTTGGCAATACGGCCAACAGCCTGCAAGGCCCGGTGCGCAACTGGCTTCCCGCCATGCACGCCGATGACCGCGACCGCTTCCGCTCGACGCTTGATGCCATTTTGGAAAACCGGCGTGGACGTATCGGTCAGATTTTCCGGCTCCGTGCCAATGATGGCCACTATCACTGGTATGCGCTTCGTGCACGCCCCGTCATTGGTTCAGATGGCGAAGTGGTGCGTTGTGTCGGCACGCTGGTCAATGTAACGGAACAGAAAAAGGCCGAAGAACGCCTGTTGCACGATGCGGTGCACGACAATCTGACCGGCCTTCCAAACCGCGAACTGTTCCTCGACCGTCTCAGCAATGTCATGAACATGGCGCGTGGTGAAAGCAATCTGCATCCGACGGTATTCATCATCGACATAGACCGCTTCAAACAGGTCAACGACAGCCTTGGTATGTCAGCGGGCGATACGATCCTCCTGACGATTTCGCGCCGTCTGGCGCGCCTCATGAAGCCGCAGGATACACTCTCGCGCCTGTCTTCCGACCAGTTCGGGCTGCTGCTCGCCTCTGAAAGCGATCCGGGACGCATCGCCTCCTTTGCCGAGGCTCTGCGTCAGGCCGTCCGTGCACCAATTGCCTATGCAAAGCGCGAAATTGTTCTGACAGCGTCCGTCGGCCTAATTACCTGGACGAAGACAGCAACAACCGCCGAAGACTTCGTGAAAGACGCCGAACTTGCCATGTATCAGGCAAAGCGCTTCGGCGGTGACCGCATCGAGCCATTCCGTCCTGCCTTCAGGGCTATCGGCAGCGACAAGCTCCAGCTTGAATCCGATCTGCGACGCGCGCTGGAACGTGACGAGATCAGCCTTGTCTATCAGCCCATCGTCAAGCTCGACGAGGGCACGATTGCCGGTTTCGAAGCGCTCATGCGCTGGGAACACCCACGGCGCGGCGCCATTTCGCCCTCGGAATTCATTCCGATTGCCGAGAATTCCGGCCTTATCATCCAGCTTGGCCTGTTTGCGATGCAACGGGCTGCAGAAGATCTGTTCGCATGGCAGGAACAATTCCCGAAGCTCGACCTTTTCGTTTCGGTCAATCTGTCATCTACACAGCTCATCCGTCAGGACCTCATCAACGATGTCCGCTCGGTGCTTTCGCGCATTCATCTCAATCCGGGCAGCCTCAAGCTTGAACTGACTGAATCCGTCCTCATGGAAAATCCGGAACAGTCCACGCACGTTCTGGCCCGCCTTAAAGCGATGGGCATCGGCTTGTCGCTTGACGATTTCGGAACCGGCTATTCCTCACTGGCATATCTCACGCGCTTCCCGTTCGACATCATCAAGATCGACCGGTCGTTCGTGAAGGGCGACCAGCCGCAGAAAGCCACCCTGCTGCGTTCAATTGTGAGCATGGCGCATGATCTTGGTCTTGCTGTCGTGACCGAAGGTGTGGAGAGCGAAAGCGATGCGCTTCAGCTTCGTCAGATGGGTTGCGAATATGTGCAGAGCTTCATGTTCGGCCAGCCGACGAGCCGCGACGAAGCAACCCGCATGATCCGTGAACAGCTCAACGCTGCAGCGGCCTGATTAGGGCAGTAGGAAAATATGGCCGTTTCGGCCGTACGCAATTTAAACATATTGCCTTACTGCCCTATTGCCTTAATCCTGCTCTCAAGCATGCCCTGCATCGGAAACAAGCCGGGACATATCGATGCCCATATGGAGCATCAGGCGCGAATATTTGCCCTCTATATCGCTGTCGAACAGCATGTCGAGCGGCGCGTCGCAGGTTAGCCAGCCATTCTCGGCAAGTTCCACCTCGATCTGGCCCGGCGCCCAGCCGGAATAGCCTAGCGCCATCAGCGCGCGTGACGGCCCCCTGCCCCCGTAAATGGCGCGCAGAATATCGACCGTTGCTGTGAGGCAGACTTCCTCCGAAACCGGCATTGTGGAATCAACCATGTAATCATCGGAATGCAACACGAAGCCACGCGTACGGTCCACAGGCCCGCCATTGCGTACCATCATATGCTGCGCGCGATCCGGCAGAATAATCAGTTCATCCTCATCGATGACCCCGATCTGACGCAGGAGGTCTGGAAATTCGACCGGCTGAAGCTGATTGATGATGAAGCCCATCGCGCCTTCATCGGAATGCGCACAAATATAGACCACCGACCGGGCAAAACGCTCGTCGCTCATTCCGGGCATGGCAAGCAGGAACTGCCCGTTCAGAAAACCCTGCTCCTTGTTTGGCGCCTTGAGAATGGTCATGAATATGAAGGTAGCAAGACTACGCAAAATAACAATGGTCATTTATTTCCCGCCTCGGATTCGACGTGAAAACTCGTTCGGATAACCAACTAGGCTTCCTCCGCACAAGCAACCGATGGACGTCGCAGCTCGACAATATTGGACTTGAAGCGACCATCTTTTCATTCCATCTTTTGCCCATGAACATCCGAACTCTTGCACTAGCACCGTTTCTGTTGGCCTCGCTGGTACTTCCGGCATTGGCCTCGACCTCTGACTGGACCGAGACGCCCGGCGGGCGTGTTCGCGTCATCATTGAAGACAACAGCCCGAACAACGCGACCAGCAACGAACGGCGCGGTGCCTTGCAAGTTGAGTTGCAGCCAGGCTGGAAAACCTATTGGCGTAATCCCGGCGATGCGGGAGTTCCGCCGCAGATCAACATCGAAGGTGAGGCGAAAGCACAGATCGATTTTCCTGCACCCGTCCGGTTTGGCGGAGAAGATGAAGGCGGGATTGGATATAAACAGCCCGTTTCACTGCCGATAGTCTTTCACCTCACAGCCGCCGACACGCGGCTGAAAGGCCATGTTTTCCTTGGTGTCTGTGAAAAAATATGCATTCCGGTGCAGGCTACGTTCGATTTCCCACTCAATGAAGACGGACAACAGGATTCGCCACAAGCGATAGCGGCCCGCACGATCATTGAGACTGCGTTCGACCGGCTACCGACGGCGGCAACCTCAACGTTCGGCATAAGCGATGTGAAGCGGGATGGAGACCAAGCCGTCTTCGACCTTGCTGTTCCCGACCCCGCCGCCCCTGTGGAGTTGTTTGTCGCCAGCGACAAGATCAGGATTTCCGATGCCGTCGCAATTGAAAGTAGTCAGCCCGGCCACCGTTTCACTGCAAAGGTGCACGGGGAGGCAGATAATGCCGTCGTTGACTATACCATCGTGCAGGGCGGGAAAGCCGTTTCCGGTCAAGTGACGCTGGATTAGTTTTTCCTGCTTCTATCCTTGTTTTAAAATTGTCCAGCGACCTGTTATCGGTTTAACTGTGCCGCCCGCGCTTCGCGGTGCGATTAGAGTTTGACAGTAGGCAGCGGAGCAGACAGCCCCCTGCCCCGAGGAGAAATTAGATGACGATCAAAGTTGGCGACAAGTTGCCTGCAGCGACTTTCAAGGTGAAGACCGCAGACGGCGTCAAGGAAATGACGACCGACGAAGTCTTCAAGGGCAAGAAAGTCGTTCTCTTTGCCGTTCCAGGCGCCTTTACGCCGACCTGCAGCCTCAATCACCTGCCGGGCTATCTCGATAATCGCGATGCGATCCTTGCCAAGGGTGTCGACCAGATCGCGGTTGTTGCGGTGAATGATGCTTTTGTCATGGGCGCTTGGGCACAGAGCACGGGCGGCGAAGGCAAGATCCTCTATCTGGCCGATGGTTCGGCAGTGTTCACAAAAGCGGCAGGCCTTGAGCTCGACGCAACGGCTGGCGGCCTTGGCATTCGTTCCAAGCGTTATTCGGCAATCGTGGAAGACGGTGTGGTCACGACGCTCAACATCGAAGAGCAGGCCGGACAAGCGGTTACATCGGCTGCGTCGGGCATTCTCGAACAGCTTTGATCTAGAGCATTTCCAACGATTTCATTAGAGCGCGTTTCGATCTGACTGGATCAGATCGGCGCTCTAACAAAAAAGGGCGGCAATGCCGCCCTTTTTCATGCAAGTTTATTGCACTTTCAGTGACTTACGCCCACCATACTTGAATGGCTCCATGCCCTCCCGGGCAAGTTCGTCGGCGCGTTCATTTTCCGGATGTCCGGCATGGCCCTTGACCCAATGCCAGTTGACCTTGTGCGGCTTGCGCGCTTCATCAAGCGCCTGCCAAAGCTCAGCATTCTTGACCGGCTTTTTGGCTGCAGTCTTCCAGCCATTGCGTTTCCAGCCTTCGATCCAGCCGGAAATGCCGTCACGCACATAGACCGAATCCGTATAAAGATCGACTTCGCACGGTTCTTTGAGTGCCGAAAGCGCCGAAATAGCCGCCATCAACTCCATGCGGTTGTTGGTCGTGTCGGCTTCGCCGCCCTTCAGTTCCTTGACATTATCATTCCAGCGCAGGATTGCGCCCCAGCCGCCGGGGCCGGGATTGCCCGAGCAGGCACCGTCCGTATAAGCCTCAATCCGCTTCACGCAGCTGCTCCCTGCTGCTCAAGACCATATTCGGCAGCAGTTTCGATCTGGCGATGGAAGCGGATCTTGCGCACATACTCCATCGGGTCTTTCTTGACCACGAAACTGCCTTCGGGAACATTCAGCCAGTCATAAAGCCGGGTGAGCATGAAGCGGATGGCGGCCCCACGCGCCAGAACCGGCAGTGCATCGGCTTCCGCCGCGGAAAGCGGACGAACCGAAGTATAGCCGCGCAGCAGTGCTGCACCTTTGGTGCGATTGTAGGAGAAGTCTTTCTCAAAGCACCATGCGTTCAGGCAGACGGCAACGTCGTAGGCCAGAGTGTCCGTGCAAGCGAAATAGAAATCGATGAAGCCCGAAAGCCTGTCACCAAGGAAGAAGACATTATCCGGAAAAAGATCAGCATGGATCACGCCCTGCGGCAGGTCGGCAGGCCAGTTCTTTTCCAGAAAAGCAAGATCAGCTTCCGCCTCGCGGACGAGGCCCGGTTCCACCGTATCCGCGCGCTCACGCGACAGGTTCCACAACGGGCGCCAGTCGGCAAGCGTCAGGCCATTACGACGGCGCAACGAAAAATCGGCGCCTGCCAGATGCATATGTGCCAGCCCTTCGCCGACCGCTTCGCAATGCTCCACCGTCGGGCGACGCATCCACATGCCTTCAAGGAAAGTGACGATTGCAGCAGGCCGTCCGGCAAGCTCGCCAATTGTCGTGCCATCACGACGAACCACAGGCTGCGGGCACTCGAGCCCACGGCTAGCCAGATGCTGCATCAGGCCGAGAAAGAACGGCAGATCTTCGCGATTGGTGCGCTTTTCGTAAAGCGTCAGGATAAACGAACCAGAAGTCGTATGCAGAAGATAGTTGGAGTTCTCCACTCCCTCCGCGATACCTTTGTAAGATGTCAGTGTGCCGATATCGTACTGCTGCAGGAAAGCGCCAAGTTCGATTTCATTGATATCCGTATAGACGGCCATGCCGCTTATTTCCCTTGTATGATCTTGGGCATCAATTTCGGAATACCGACCACCCGGTGTTCCCCGTTGACGAATGCCATATCCTGCACCGTCAGTTCCACATCGCGAATCTCGCGATTCACAAGGAAATTCTCGGTTTCGACCGTAGTTTCGGCCAGTTCAATCTTCACGTTGAAGCGTGCCTTGAAGGCATCGATGATTTCATCGACGATGATTTCAGGCGCGGAAGCACCTGCCGATAACCCCACAACCGATATATCACCGATGCGGTCCCACTCGATATCAGCCGCGCGTTGAACCAGCATCGACATCCGTGCGCCCGCCTTCTCCGCCACTTCAACCAGTCGCTTGGAGTTGGAGGAATTGGGCGCACCGACGATCAGAAAAAGATCGCATCCGGGAGCGGCGGAACGCACTGCATCCTGCCGGTTGGTCGTGGCATAGCAGATCGATTCCGCAGCAGGCGCGGAAAGGTTTGGAAAGCGTGCTTGTAATTCTTCGATAATGCCTGCTGTGTCGTCCACCGAAAGCGTCGTCTGCGTCACGAAGCCGAGATTGTTCTCATCATCGAAATGGCAGCTGCGCGCATCCTCAACCGTTTCGATCAATGTCACCGCACCGTCCGGCAATTGCCCCATCGTGCCAATCACTTCCGGATGACCGGAATGGCCTATCAGAATGACATGGCGACCGAGGCGCTGATGACGCATGGCCTGCTTATGAACCTTGGAAACCAGCGGACAGGTTGCATCGAGATAGAACAGGTTCTTGGCTTCCGCATCGGCAGGCACCGATTTCGGCACACCGTGGGCGGAGAATACTACCGGCTGATCGCGGTGCTCCGCAGGTATTTCGTGCAGTTCCTCGACAAAGATCGCGCCACGCGACTGCAGACCCTCAACTACATATCGGTTGTGCACGATCTCATGACGAACATAAACCGGCGCGCCATATTTCTTCAGCGCCAGCACAACAATCTGGATCGCCCGGTCCACTCCGGCACAAAAGCCGCGCGGCCCGCAAAGACGAATTTCCAGTGATGGTCGCTGATCGGTCATGAAGCGTGCTCGCAAGGTTCGGCGTGGCTTGAAACTTTAAGCGCATAACGCGTTTAAGTTTTTGTTTCACACATGTCTTTGTCCCCAAAACTGGTGCGCTCTTTTGGGAAACATGCACTCGTCTGGGAGTTGGGCTGCAACGAGGCCGTTGTCAACCCCTCACCCCTCTTCGTCTTTATTCTCGCTGTCTCGGACGGAAAACCGGTCTCCACTTTTCCTAAGACAGCGATAGCGCCACAACCACGTCCCGACAACCCCTATCAGGGCCAGAGCGAGGCCGTACCATGTCATTGCATACTGCAAATGGTTGTTGGGAAAATCGATAATCGTCACGCCACCGATAGGCAGACCACCTGGATTGGGTTTGTTATCTGCATCGACGAAGAACGGCACGACCTCATCCAGATTTGGCAGATCGGCGCTTTCGGCCATCGCCGTCCAGTCTTTCCAATAGAAAATATTCTTGGCGATATCGTTGTCTGGAAGGAAAAACCCGGGCTTTGCCGGCAAGGGGTCGCGTGCCAGACCGGTCACACTCACCAGGCCATCGACCTGTCCTTCAACACGTGTTGAAGGATCTTTTTTTTCGTAGGGAACGAAGCCGCGATTAACCAGCACGAAACGCCCATCTTCAAGCATCAATGGCGTATAGACATTATATCCGGCGGCTCCTTCATAGGTGGCCAGAAAATGCCGCTCTCCCTGATGCATGAAAGTGCCCGAGACCGTCACCGGGCGATATTCGACCGATCCCTCCTGCTTGTAGATTTTTTCCATTTCGGAAAGCGGCAAAGGCGCTTCATGAACGCGCTGTTCGGTCGATGCGATCAGCGCTTCCTTCCATTGCAGACGCTCCACCTGCCAGGTGCCAAGCGCCAGCAAAATGACGAGCGCTATGGCGGATGCGATCACCACACCCCACGGAAAGCGATGCGACTGCTGTGCTGTCGTCATTTACTGTCATCCTGTCGGCTGTCTATCCGCCCCGGCGCTGCCTTGTTGCGATATTGCATATTGATAAGGATGCCTTTGGCCCATCGCATGGCGACGAGGCTGAGGATAATGGCGAGCGGCACCCAGAGAATGAAATGTACCCAGAGCGGCGGCCCCACATTCACTTCCATCCAGAGCGCTAGACCAACGACGATGAAGCGGATAATCAAAATGACAAACGCCGCCGGACCATCGCCGGAATCAGCAAACGCGTAATCCAGTCCGCAAGCCGAGCAGCGTGGAGCGACTTTCAGGAAGCCGTCGAACAGCTTCCCCTCGCCGCAACGCGGGCAGTGTCCGGCAATGCCACTCTTTATGGGATCGACCGGCGGATAAATGTTCTGATCCGGCATTACGCTTCCCTTCTCAATATCTTTTCACAAACAAAAGGCGGCCATGTTGCCAGGGCCGCCTCGGAATTTTTACCCGCTAATGATCAGCCGGCGTGCATCGGTGCGCCCCATCCACCCCATACATAGATGGCGAAGAAAAGGAACAGCCAGACCACGTCAACGAAGTGCCAATACCAGGCAGCGGCTTCGAAACCGAAATGCTGCTTTGGCGTGAAGTCACCGCCGATTGCGCGGAAGAGGCAGACCAGAAGGAAGATCGTGCCGACGATAACGTGGAAACCATGGAAACCGGTCGCCATGAAGAAGGTCGCGCCGTAGATCGAATCCTTGAACGCAAACGGTGCGTGGATGTATTCGTATGCCTGCACAAAGGAGAACAGAACACCCAGCGCCACGGTGATTGCGAGACCGGTGATCATGCCCTTGCGGTCATTGTGCAGCAGCGCGTGGTGCGCCCAGGTCAGCGTCGTGCCCGACAGAAGCAGGATCACGGTGTTGTAGAGCGGCAGGTGCAGCGGATCGAGAACCTCGATGCCCTTCGGAGGCCAGACGCCGCCTGTGAACGTGGCGCGCGCTACCTGATGCACTTCATTCGGGAAGAGGCTTGCATCGAAGAACGCCCAGAACCACGCCACGAAGAACATAACTTCCGAGGCGATGAACATGATCATGCCGTAGCGCAGATGCAGCGACACGACGCGGGTATGGTGGCCCTCATGCCCTTCCTTGATCGTATCAGCCCACCAGCCATACATGCAGTAAAGCACGATCGCGAGGCCGATGAAGAATATCCACGGCGTCACAATGTTGAGGCCGAAGAACGGCAGCTCACCGGCATTGATGTAACGCATCCAGGCAATACCGCCGACGGCAAGCACGAATGCACCCACCGAGCTCAGGAACGGCCAAGGACTGGGCGCGATAATATGATAGTCGTGATTTTTCTGATGAACGTCGGCCATGTCTCTCCCCGTAAATCCCCTTAGGGGCTCCTCTCTCGTACCTTCCTGCTTAAACCTCTAACGCGGTGCCAAGCAAGTCTGTCTGTAACAAGCGGTATTTCTTGTCAGAATAAAACCGCTTCATTGTTTTGTCTTTGCGGCATTATGCGCCGCTAGAACATTTCGTGATTCCCTGGATCATTGGAAATGCTCAATCTTCTTGTTTTATGTGCATTATCCTACGCAAAACCGCTCCGCACTTTTGCTGGAAATGCTCGATCTTTTGTTTTTACGCATGTCTCCTGAAACCGGTTCCCACTTTTGGGAGACATGCGCTAGGCATCAGCTTCCGTTGGTTGGCGTCTCGGCCTTGGCATTTGCGACCGGCTTCGGCTTTTCAATCGGAAAGAATGTATAGGACAGTGTGATCGTCTTGACGTCCTTCAGATCGGGATCGTTGACGATCTCCGGATCAACAAAGAACACCACCGGCATTTCCATGTCTTCGCCCGGCTGCAGGGTCGTATCCGTAAAACAGAAGCATTCAACCTTGTTGAAGTAAGCTCCTGCCCGACCTGGCGCGACGTTGAAGCTCGCGCGACCATAGGTCGGCTGATCGAACAGGTTACGCGCTTCATACTTGATCATCGTCGTTTCGCCGATGCGAACCGTGACCTCGCGCTGTACGGGCTTGAAATCCCATGCCAGTCCATTGGCCGTATTCGCGTCGAAACGCACCTTGATGGTCTTGTCGAGGATAGTATCCGAATATTGCTCCACCCGCTGCGTCGTGCCGCCATAGCCCGTCACCTGACAGAAAATGCGGTAGAGCGGAACGGAAGCATAGGCTGCACCGATCATGCAGACAAAGAAAGACAGGCACGCAAAAGCAATCGTCGCATTGGAGCGCTGTTGCTTCTTCAGCTTTTGATCCTTTTCCTGCTGATCCGCCATTTTCTCCTCCCAGATTAAGTTTAAAGCGTATCGCGTATTATCTACTTCATACGACAGGCTTTAAACCGTTGTATGTATGCAGTCTTTATCCCAAAATCGGCTCCCGTGTTTGGGAGACAAGCTAGATCGGCCGCACCAAAACGTTCACACCCAGTTTCGCAATTGTGCCGATGTAAACAAGCAGCACGAACAGCGCCAGAGCGATTGCCAATCCCCAAGAGCGATTGCGCTGGGCTCGCTTCTGCTGTTCCGTCGGAACAATCAGCTCCAGCTCGTTGTCCGTCGGCTTCTGTACGGTTTTATCCATTAGAACCCTCCAAAGGCGATCAACGCCTTCATTACCAGTGCCTCGACAAGCAGCACCGCAAACAATCCCGACAGGTATAGCAGCGAGAAACGGAACAACTTGCGGGCGGCGGCCAGCATTTCAGGCTGTGATCCGGCAACCCACATGCGCCATGCATAGTAAACGAAGGCCAGTCCAAGCAGCGTGGAAATCGCGCCATAGACCGGACCCGCAAAGCCAAGCACCCACGGCAGAACGCCAACCGGCGCCATGATGATCGAGTAGAAGAGTGCCTGACGCCGGGTCGAAAGCTCGCCCTTGACGTTCGGCATCATCGGAATACGCGCCGCTTCATAATCATTGGCTGAAAAGAGCGACAACGCCCAGAAATGCGGAGGGGTCCACAGGAAGATAATCATGAACAGAACGACGCTGTCCCAGGTGATTTCGCCTGTTGCAGCCGCCCAGCCAATCATCGGAGGGAATGCACCTGCCGCACCGCCGATGACGATGTTCTGTGGCGTCGAGCGCTTCAGCCACATCGTATAAACGACGGCATAAAAGAAAATCGTAAAGGCAAGCAGTGCGGCCGACAGCCAGTTGACCATCAGGCCAAGCGTGACGACTGAAAAGGCTGAAAGTGTCAGGCCGAAGGCCAGAACTTGATTGGGCGCAATAATGCCAGCTGGAATAGGCCGGTTGCGCGTGCGCTTCATCACTGCGTCAATATCAGCATCATACCACATGTTCAGCGCACCAGACGCGCCAGCGCCGACCGCTACGCACAAGATGCTGATGGCAGCGAGCACAGGATTCATATGTCCCGGTGCGACCACGAGACCGACCAGCCCGGTGAAGACCACAAGGGACATCACCCGGGGCTTCAAAAGAACAAGGTAATCCCGCGCAGTCGCTTCGGAGAGAGCGAGCGCGTCGTCGGTACCTGCGTTTTTTTCCACCAGAGACATTTTGACTTTAAAAACCTCAAATTCACCGGTCCGAACACCGCGCCCCTACAGCACGGATCGGCACAATCACAACAATGTCCTCCCGGAAACCGTTCTGTTCCCGCCGGAAATGTCGTGCTTGATGGCCGACTTTTTCGTCTACCGGCGACGGGCGGAACAGAATGCCGCCCGCCCATAGCACATTTTGTAAAGAAGGGCGAAGTCTTTTCCGGACTCCGCCCATCGCACGATTACTTGATGCGCGGCAGCTGTTCCCACTGGTGGAACGGCGGTGGCGACGAGAGCTGCCATTCCAGCGTGGTTGCGCCTTCACCCCATGGGTTTGCACCGGCTTCACGCTTCTTCGCAAATGCCTCGAAGACATTGTAGAGGAAGATCAGGACTGCGAAGCCCGAAATATAGGAGCCGTAGGACGACACCATGTTCCAGCCTGCATAGGCATCCGGATAGTCGATGTAACGGCGCGGCATGCCAGCAAGACCGAGGAAGTGCTGCGGGAAGAAGACCAGGTTCACGCCAACGAAGGTGACCCAGAAATGCAGCTTCGCCGTAAACTCATTGTACATGTAGCCGCTCATCTTCGGGAACCAGTAGTACCAGCCCGCGAAGATCGCAAACACCGCACCCAGCGACAGAACGTAGTGGAAGTGCGCCACAACGTAGTAGGTGTCGTGCAGTGCGCGGTCGAGACCGGCATTGGCGAGCTGAACACCCGTCACACCACCGACCGTGAACAGGAAGATAAAGCCGATTGCCCACAGCATCGGTGCGCGGAACGTGATCGAACCGCCCCACATCGTCGCGATCCACGAGAAGATCTTGATACCCGTCGGAACAGCGATGACCATCGTGGCGAACACGAAGTAACGCTGCGTGTCGAGTGACAGGCCAACCGTATACATGTGGTGAGCCCAGACGACGAAGCCCACGACACCGATTGCCACCATGGCGTAAGCCATGCCGAGGTAACCGAAGATCGGCTTGCGCGAGAAGGTCGACACGATGTGGCTGACAATGCCGAAGCCCGGCAGGATCAGAATGTACACTTCCGGATGCCCGAAGAACCAGAACAGATGCTGGTAAAGGATCGGATCACCACCACCATCCGGCGTGAAGAAGGTCGTTCCGAAATTGCGATCGGTCAGCAGCATGGTGATGCCACCTGCCAGAACCGGCAGCGAAAGCAGCAGCAGGAATGCCGTCACCAGAACAGCCCAGGCGAAGAGCGGCATCTTGTGCAGCGTCATGCCCGGAGCGCGCATGTTCAGGATCGTGGTGATGAAATTGATCGCGCCGAGAATCGACGAAGCACCGGAAATGTGCAGCGCCAGAATGGCGAAATCGATTGCCGGACCAGGCTGGCCGGTCGTCGATAGCGGCGGATACAGTGTCCAGCCGCCACCGGGGCCCCAACCACCGGGTGCCGAAGGCATGAACAGCGAGATCATCAGCAGCAACAGCGCAGGCGGCAGAAGCCAGAACGAGATGTTGTTCATGCGCGGGAAAGCCATGTCCGGCGCGCCGATCATCAGCGGCACCATCCAGTTGGCAAAACCACCGATCAGCGCGGGCATGACCATGAAGAAGATCATGACCAGAGCATGCGCGGAGGTGAACACATTGAACATCTGCTTGCCGGCATCAAGCGCGGCATCGCCCTCAACACCGTAAACCATGGACGCCAAGCCATGGAAAATCTGGATGCCCGGTTCCTGGAGTTCAGCGCGCATCGCGATCGACAGGGCGCCGCCGATAATACCGGCGATGATTGCAAAAATCAGGTACAGGGTACCGATGTCTTTATGATTGGTCGAGTATACCCAACGAACCCAGCCGTGCGGCTTGTGGTCGTCGTGAGCACCATGCTCGTGAGCTGCTGTGCCAGCCATGGAATTCGCTCCCGTTTTTCAACAGTCTTGGCGTTCGGGATCAGAGACCCGCCGCAGCCACTTTATCGTTTGCGCCACCTTCAACAGCGGCCTGAAGCGCCTTGTTCGCGCCGTTCAGATCCGATCCCGCAGCGGCGATCCAGGTCTGATATTGCTCTTTCGAGACAACGCGCACGGCGATCGGCATGAAGCCATGATCCTTGCCGCAAAGCTCAGAGCACTGACCGTAGTAGAGGCCTTCCTTGTCCGCTTTGAACCAGGCTTCGTTGATACGACCCGGAACAGCGTCCATCTTCACGCCGAAAGCCGGAATGGTCCACGAATGGATCACATCGGCAGCAGTGACGAGAAGACGAACCGTTTCGCCGACCGGAACCACGACTTCATTGTCGACGGCCAGAAGACGCGGATAACGCGCGCGGTCTTCCTTGCCGGCAGCGGCGCGATCGCCATCCTTCAGAAGAAGGGCATCAAAGCTGACCGGATTATCGACCTGATATTCGTAACCCCAATACCACTGATAACCTGTCGCCTTGACCGTCAGCGTCGGATCTTCCGGCGAATACTGCGCCGTCAGAAGCTGGAAAGACGGAACCGCCAAAAACAGAAGAATGATCACAGGCCCGATGGTCCAGACCACTTCAATAGCGGTATTGTGGCTGGTTTTGGATGGCTCCGGGTTCGCGCTCGCACGAAAGCGAAACACCACCCAAAGCAACAAGAACAGAACCAGCAAGGTAATTGGAATGATAAACCAGAGCGTATAGCGCTCAAACCAATGAATCTGTTCGGCAATTCCAGTCGCTGCGTCCTGAAATCTCCATTCCCAGGGACGGGGCTGGTCCGCAAAAGCGGCACCAGTCGTCCACAGCACTGCAAGAGCGCCGCCGAAGGCGCTCTTCGTTGTGGCAACAATCTTATCCACCAGAACTCTCTCCCTTTTCGCCCTTTCGAGCTGGACGCCGGACGCTAAAGACGGCCGCATCCCCCGTCGGCGTTCAAACCACACCTTAGCGCACACCGCAAGGAAGGCGAATATGTTCCTGTGCGGCATTTTTGCGCGCAGTCCATGTGGGAAAGAGCGAATGTCCGAGTTTAATCAATGCGCCGGAGCTGCTCGTTTTCACCGTGAAAACTTGGGAAAACCGTACGAAACCCATAATGAAGCCATGATTTGACAAGACGTTTCCTTTAACGTGCCGCGTGACAATCGACGCAACAGACGGTATCACCGTTGCTATGATGGCCAGGACTGATATTCGCCAATCACGGCGCTTTTCATGGCCAATGCAGCGCGTTAACGTCCCGGTGATTCGATCTGGAGATTTCATGACTTTTCGCATGCTTGCCCGCCGCACGATCAGCCAGCGCCTCGCAACTCTTGCAACAGGCGTCAGCTTGACGCTTGCCGTTGCAACGCTTCCTTCGGTTGCTCAGGAAACACCGGCGCAGTTACAAACCCCACAAGAGGCCCCTGCTGCCCAGTCGCAGGCGGCTCCGAGCAGCCCGCAGCAGAGCGGCAAGCTCAAGTCGCAGCATGGCGCATGGTCCGTTCTGTGTGATACGCCTGCGGGCGCCAAGACTGAGCAATGCGCGCTGATCCAGAATGTGGTCGCCGCAAAGCGCCCTGAACTGGGTCTTTCGGTCGTCGTTCTCAAGACAGCAGACAACAAGGCGCGCATCCTTCGCGTTCTGGCGCCGCTAGGCGTTCTGTTGCCCAACGGTCTTGGCCTCAATGTCGACGGCAAGGATATCGGTCGCGCCTATTTCGTCCGCTGCTTCGAAGACGGCTGCTACGCCGAAGTGATCCTAGAGGATGAACTTCTCAAGACATTGCGTTCCGGCAAGGCTGCGACCTTCATCGTCTTCCAGACGCCGGAAGAAGGCGTGGGCATTCCTGTCGATCTCAAGGGGTTCGGTGAAGGCTTCGACGCGTTGCCTTGATCACAACTGAGATGACCGGTTGTTCTCAACCGATTTAAGGCTTACATCCTGCAGCAAACACATGCTGCAGGATTTATTTTATGAAAAGCCTGATCGACAGTTTCGACGCCAGCCGCGACGATATCGAGCGTCTTGTCGCCCAAAGCCTGAAGGGCAGCGACGACGGAGAGCTCTTCGTGGAATATCGCGAGGCGGAGGCGCTTGTTTTCGACAATGGTCGTCTCAAGACCGGCTCCTTCAATCAGGATCAGGGATTCGGCCTGCGCTCGGTCGCAGGCGAAGCAATCGGCTATGCCCACGCGGGCGATCTTTCGCTTGCCGCCTTGAAGCGCGCTTCCGATGCGGTTTCTGCAACCCTTAAGGGCTACGGCGGAAACTATTCGGCGGCACCTGCCGGCACCAACCGTCACCTTTACACGGATGAAAACCCCATCGGTTCGCCGACATTCGATTCCAAGGTGCAGCTTTTGCAGCAAATAGACGCCTATCTGCGTGCCAAGGACCCGAAAGTACGTCAGGTTTCCGTTTCGCTCGCAGGCTCGTGGCAGCAGGTCGAAATTCTGCGCGCCGACGGTCATTTCGTACGCGATATACGACCCATGGTGCGCCTGAGCGTTGCGGTAGTGGCAGGCGATGGCGACCGTCAGGAATCAGGTTCGCATACGGTTGGCGGACGCAAGGGCTTTGGCGAGTTCATCACCGCTGAAAGCTGGCAGCATGCCGCCGATGAGGCATTGCGTCAGGCCCTCGTCAATCTGGAAGCTATCCCTGCCCCGGCAGGCACATTCGACATCGTTCTGGCCAATGGCTGGCCGGGTGTGATGCTGCATGAAGCCGTCGGACACGGGTTGGAAGGCGACTTCAATCGAAAAAAGACCTCTGCCTTTGCCGGTCTGCTTGGACAGCAGGTTGCCTCCAAGGGTGTCACGGTCGTCGATGACGGCACGATTGCCGAGCGCCGGGGTTCGCTGACCATTGATGACGAAGGCACCCCGACCAATCGCACCGTGCTGATCGAAGACGGCAAACTCGTCAATTATATGCAGGATCGCCAGAACGCCCGCCTGATGGGCATGGAAGCTACCGGCAATGGACGCCGCGAATCCTATGCTCACGCACCTATGCCGCGCATGACGAACACCTACATGCTTTCCGGCGACAAGACGCCGGAAGAGATCATCGCCTCCATGAAAAAGGGCATCTATGCCGTTTCCTTTGGCGGTGGTCAGGTCGATATCACCTCCGGCAAGTTCGTGTTCGGCTGTACGGAAGCCTACATGATCGAGGACGGCAAGGTCGGCGCGCCGATCAAGGGAGCGATGCTGATTGGCAATGGTCCGGATGCGATGCAGCGGATTTCGATGATCGGCAACGATATGAAGCTTGATACGGGTAGCGGCAATTGCGGCAAGGGTGGTCAGTGGGTACCTGTCGGCGTCGGCCAGCCGCATCTGCGCATGGATCAGGTAACAGTGGGAGGCACGGCTGTATAAGAGCCCTGCCGTCTTCCGCGCTTTCGCTCAGATGCCTGCTTTTTAGTGTCATCTAACTTGCAGATATCACCGGTAAAGTGCAGGCTATCAGGGTAACAGCCTGCATAGCGATATTCGATGTCAGGCCGATCTGGAGAGAGGAATGCCTGAATCGCCTTACGACTGGACGGGCAAGCGAACGGAAAAACGTGACCGGCAAAAGCGTATGCTGGTCGTGACAGCCATCACGATGGGCGCACTCATTCTTGTCCTCGGCATGGTGGACGGCCTGCTGATCCTGCTGGACTGATATGCTGCCGATTTACGAAATCGATTGTGCCAGGATAGAAAAGCCTGACGATCTTTGGCGGCGGTATCTTTCCGCTGTTCCAGCCCAAGACCCGGAATCCTTCGGTTACACACTCGACTCATTCTGGGACGCTGTGCAATGGCAAGGTCCAGGCTGGCCCGGTGAATGCGAACTCGTTTTCAGGAACTCTGAAGCTCTGGGCAAATTGAAAACACGCGGCGGCAAGCCGTTTCTAGAAGCGTTCAAACGCCTCGTGAGCGAAACAGATAGAATCCAGATTAAACTGGAGTTTTGACAATGACTTACGATGAAATCTTGAAAGAAGAAGATCTTCAATTCCCTTGGCGCTTAAAACCCTTGCTCAAATGCAGAGATAACCAAGACTACGGAAGTCAATCATGGAGTTACTATGCTTACTCTTATGATAGAGCATTTGAAATAATGGCTCGCCATACACTTGAATATCCCATTAATAATCAAAGCCTTACTATCCCACTTTTCTATTTAGCGAGACATAGTATGGAGTTAGCGCTCAAAGAAGCATTGCGCGAAATTGCTCATATTGGAGTTGATGACGCGCGAACAGACGGGCATGATCTCCTAAAGCTATATGATGACCTTCAAAAAATACTCAAAGATAACGGCGTCAACGACGATGGGCGGTGGAGCAATCATTGTCGGCGAATTCTCACTCACATACACAGCGCCGATCCCAAAGGAGAACACTTCCGTTATCCCGCGGCGCTAAACGGCAACGTCTTTCCAGAAGTGACAGTGAACATCGAAGGGCTTATTCGCGCGCATTATCACGTGACATTACTTGCCGACTGCGTAGTAACTATGCTTCAGGAAAATCGCAATTACGAACTACCCTATTAAATAATTAAGTACCCGGATTTTCTTCCAGCAAACCGGTCACGAAATCGAACAGACCCGGGCGGCGGTCACGGCGAAGACGTTCAGCTTCAATGATCGACTTGATGGCCGCAAAGGAGCGATCAAGATCTTCATTGATGACGATATAATCGTACTTCACCCATTTCTGGATTTCAAAACGCGCATTCTGCAAACGGGTCTCGATGACATCCGCCGTATCTTCCGCGCGACGGTTCAGGCGCTGCTGCAATTCGCGCATGGTGGGCGGAAGAATAAAGATCGACACCACATCGGCTGGCATCTTTGCTTGCAACTGGTCTGCACCCTGCCAGTCAATGTCAAACAGCATATCCTGACCGTCAGCCAGCGCGATCTCAGCCGTTTCGCGCAGCGTGCCATAGAAATTGCCATGGACCTCGGCCCATTCGATCAGCTCATCATTGTCACGAAGGCGTTCAAACTCGCGGATCGTCTTGAAATGGTAGTGAACCCCTTCGATCTCGCTCGGGCGGCGCTGGCGCGTCGTCACACTGATCGACAGCGAGAGGTTCATCTTCTTGTCTTCCAGCAACAGCCGGGCAATGGTGGACTTACCGGCTCCGGATGGCGACGAGATCACCACCATCAAGCCTCTACGTGCGACGCCATTTTCAACCGAAGAGATGGCCATGATACCTGTTACTCCAGATTTTGTACTTGTTCGCGAAACTGGTCCACGACTGCCTTCAGTTCCAGACCGATGGCTGTGATCGACGCTGCATTCGATTTGGAACACAGTGTATTAGCTTCACGATTAAATTCCTGTGAAAGAAAATCGAGCTTGCGCCCGACGGGGCCACCATCCGCCAGAAGCTTGCGGGCGGATGCCACATGGGTCTCCAACCGGTCAAGCTCTTCCTGAATATCGGCCTTGGTCGCCAGAAACGCCGCTTCCTGATAGAGCCGCGTCTCATCAAGCTCGCGTGCGGAATCCATCAGCAGCGCCACCTGTCCAGCGAGACGGGCCTTGATCGCGTCTGTGCTCCGCGACGGGTCGCGGCGGGCATTCACGGTCAGGCGCTCGATACTGTCAACATGCGCGGACAGAATAGTGAAAAGAGCCTTGCCCTCCTGCTTGCGGGCATCGGCGATTGCTTTCAGCGTTTCCTCAAAACCTGAGACGACGGCAGCTTCCAGTCCGCCGCGCTCGTCTTCGTCATCAGCCATCTGTGCCTGATCGATGATACCGCGCAACGAAAGAATGCCGTCTACGCTGGCGGGGGCCAGTCCGTGCGTTGCCTGCAAATCCGCACCGAGCTTCAGGATCTCGGCGAGCATGGCCTGATTGATGCTGAAACCAGCCTGTGCCTCGCTGCGCTCCACACTGAGGCTTGCCTGAAAATTGCCACGCGAAAAATGACGCGCCAGCATGGAGCGTACAGGATGTTCGGCGGCTTCAAGGCCTTGCGGCAGACGCAGCCGAAGGTCGAGCCCCTTACCATTGACGGAACGCACTTCCCAGATGATGCGCGCTTCTCCGCCTTCCATGGCATGTTGCACGGCATGGCGTGCAAAACCGGTCATGCTTTGGAGCGCCATGCGTTCCATCCCCTCAACTCACGCCCGCGACAGTGCGGACTTACTCTAAAAACCAATCCGAAGCCGGTGGCGAACACCGGCTTCGGTTACACATTCTCAAACTCACCAAAGCCGTAGCGAAAAGCTACTGCCCCGCGCTTTGGTTTGTATTGCTGCCGCTATTGTTCTGTTGCTCGATATTCTTTTGCTGCTCCACGGAGCGCCATTTACGGACGTTGGCGTTGTGTTCCTGCAGCGTCTTCGAGAACACATGGCCACCCGTGCCATCGGCAACGAAATAGAGGTCTTCCGTATCCAGCGGATTGGCGACAGCTTCCAGCGCAGCCTTGCCCGGATTGGCAATCGGCGTCGGCGGAAGACCGTTGATCACATAGGTATTGTAAGGTGTCGGCTTTTCGATGTCCGACTTGAAGATCGGCCTATCAGAAGGTTTGCCAGCTCCGCCGAACAGGCCATAAATAATGGTCGGATCGGACTGGATGCGCATGCCCTTCTTCAAGCGATTGACGAAGACCGACGCCACATGCGGGCGTTCCGACGCGATACCGGTTTCCTTTTCAACGATGGAAGCCAGCGTCACAAATTCGTTCTTGTCCTTGATCGGCAGGTCGGAACCACGCTTTGCCCAGGCGTCGTCCACGAGCTTCTTCTGGGAGGCGACCATACGATCGATGATTTCCGAACGCGTCGTGCCACGCGTGAAATTCAGCGTATCGGTGAAGAGCGAACCTTCCGGCGGCATGTCCTTCGGCATGTCACCAACCAGTGTCGGATCAGCCGAGATACGATCGAAAATCTGCTTGACCGTCAGACCTTCCGGAATGGTCAGCGGATACATGATGGATTTGCCGCTGATGAGGATATTCATCACATCGCGCATCGAAGCGCCCGCCGGGATGGCGTATTCGCCCGCCTTCAGATCATTTTCATGACCGAGCGTCCGCATCCCATAGCGGAAAATACGCGCGTCACTGACGATTTCACGATTTTCCAGGCTGTTGGAAACTTCGGCGATACCAGCGCCGCGCTTGACGAGAAACGTCGTTTCGGCAGTAAGCGGACCTTGTCCGTCAAACTGCATCTTGCCGAAATAGAACAAGGCCGACGCGCCGAGCAGAACAAGCACGACCAGCGACAGCATGAAATTCATGAAAACCACGATCTGGCTGCGCGCATGGCGCGAACGCTTGCGCGGCGGCGGCGTTCCCGGCTCGGGACGCAGTGCTTCAGACGCGGATTTCGGCACGAACGGCTTTGAAGTCGCGTTCGTTTCCTGCGTCGCGCCCTTGGGCTGCTCGTCTGCAGGGGGTGTTCCGGATGGCGCCTCTGAATTCACTCAATCACCTCGGTCCAGAGTATTTCGTTGGTTCAAACCAAACCACGAGAACGGCTCTGTCTATCTATTTTGGCGAACCTCCCGACACATTGTGCCGAATGCCCGCCCAGAACGGCTTTTTGCACTTATTTCGTCAGAGTGAATAAAACTCTTCGGAGTCGTGACCACACTAACCGCTGTTCGCGATTTTAAACATCGCATCCGGCTTTATTTTGGCAAAAACGCGGAGAAATCCCCGCGTTTTTTTAATTCGATATTCTGTTTTCAGCGATACCGATCAGGAGTATCGGCGCAGGACCAGCGAAGCGTTGGTTCCGCCAAATCCGAAGGAGTTCGACAGAGCCACATCGATCTTGCGTTCACGCGCCTTGTGCGGAACCAGATCGATCTTCGTCGAGACAGCCGGATTATCGAGATTGAGCGTCGCCGGCGCAATATTGTCGCGGATGGCAAGCGTCGAGAAAATCGCTTCGGCTGCACCGGCAGCACCAAGCAGATGGCCGATAGCCGACTTGGTCGAGGACATCGAAATCTTCGACGCAGCATCGCCGACCACCCGCTCGACAGCGCCGAGTTCGATGGTGTCAGCCATAGTCGACGTGCCATGGGCGTTGATGTAGTCGATCTGGTCCGGCGTGATTTCAGCACGCTTCAGGGCAGCGACCATGCAACGTTCGGCACCCTCGCCGCTCTCGGTCGGAGCAGTGATGTGGTAAGCATCGCCCGAAAGACCGTAGCCGATAACTTCCGCATAGATTTTCGCGCCGCGCGCCAGTGCGTGTTCCAGCTCTTCGAGAACCACAACGCCCGCACCTTCGCCCATCACGAAACCGTCACGGTCTTCGTCATAGGGACGGGAAGCTGCGGTCGGATCGTCGTTACGCTTGGTGGACAGCGCCTTGCACGCGGCAAAACCGGCCAGCGAAATGCGACTTACCGGCGATTCCGTTCCACCGGCAACCATGACATCTGCATCGCCGAAAGCGATCAGACGGGCAGCGTCGCCGATAGCATGTGTGCCGGTTGCACAAGCCGTCACAACCGAATGGTTTGGACCGCGCAGCCCGTGCTTGATGGAAACATGGCCGGAAGCCAGATTGATCAGGCGGCCAGGAATAAAGAATGGAGAAATGCGGCGCGGGCCCTTGTCGCGCAGCGTGTAGCCGGCCTCGACAATACCTTCGATGCCGCCAATGCCGGAACCGATAAGAACACCGGTACGGACCTGATCTTCGTCGCTTTCAGGATGCCAGTCGGCATCGTCCAACGCCTGATCGGCAGCGCCGACAGCATAAACGATGAAAGGATCAACTTTACGCTGTTCCTTGGGCTCCATATGGAGGTCGGCGTTGAAGGTGCCATTGGTGCCATCGCCAACCGGAATGCGGCAGGCTATCTGGCAGGCCAGATCGTCAACTTCAAATTCCGTGATGCGGCGAGCACCGCTTTCACCGGCAATAAGACGCTTCCAGGTCTCTTCAACACCGCTGGCAAGCGGCGACACCAGACCAAGACCGGTGATGACGACACGCCTCATATCCACCCCTTAAAACTTTGTTATGTCACGAACACCGCCCCGCAGGCTTTAACCGGCAGAACATATGTCCGGGCCTGATTGGAAGGGATGGTGCTCCAATTGTTGAAACCGGAGCCTGCCATTGCGAACACGATCTTCGATCAGCGTTCCAGCAGATTCACAAACAGGCCGCTGAACGGCCATTTTGCGTGTGCGTCCCGATCGTGAAGACGAAAGAAACGACTTAAAATAAGCAGGGCTGGGATTCGCGAGAACCCCAGCCCAATGCCCAAGTTCAGATTAGGCGGAAGCCTTGTCGATGAACTTCACAGCGTCGCCGACCGTAAGGATCGTTTCGGCAGCGTCGTCAGGAATTTCAACGCCGAATTCTTCTTCGAAAGCCATGACCAGCTCGACCGTGTCGAGGCTGTCTGCGCCGAGGTCATCGATGAAGCTTGCGCCTTCCGTGACCTTGTCGGCATCTACGCCCAGATGTTCAACAACGATTTTCTTGACGCGCTCTGCGGTATCGCTCATGTCGGAACCTCGACCTGTGTGTTTGTTGCTCTGCCTTGGTTAGCGGCATGCAGGATTGTAATCAAGTTATAAGATGTCTGCCAAGTTTCGAGCGAAGCCGCCCGGACAGTCATCCTGTGGATATTCCTTTCGGAACAGGATCGCGGCACTTCTACTCAGAATGCCGCAATTCTCGATGGGCGCATTACCATGCTTCTTGAGCAAGGCAAAGCGCCTTTTCCTTCTTCAGCCCCCGTATTAAGGCATTTTATACCATAATAGGGAGAAGAAGGAGGGTTAGATCATGGCCATGCCGCCATTGATGTGCAGGGTCTGGCCCGTCACATAGGCTGCCGCGTCGCTTGCCAGATAGACAACTGCCGCTGCAATATCACCACCAACGCCCATGCGCTTCATGGGGATATTGCTCATAATCGCTTCCTTCTGCTTTTCGTTCAGCTTGTCGGTCATGGCCGATTCGATGAAGCCCGGAGCGATGCAGTTAACCGTTACATTGCGGCTGGCGATTTCCTGCGCCAACGACTTGGAGAAACCAATGAGGCCTGCCTTCGACGCGCAATAGTTTGCCTGACCCGGATTGCCGGTCACGCCAACAATCGACGTGATGTTAATGATACGACCATTGCGGCGACGCATCATCGGATGGGTCAGCTCACGCGTCAGATTGAATACCGACGTCAGGTTGACGTTGAGAACCGCATCCCAGTCTTCGTCGCTCATGCGCACGAACAGGCCGTCGCGGGTAATGCCGGCATTGTTGACGAGAATGTCGACACCGCCCATTTCCTCTTCCGCCTTTTGGCCGAGAGCCTTGACGGCTTCACGGTCAGAAAGATTGGCCGGAAAGATGAAGGTGCGGTCACCAAGTTCAGCGGCAAGCTCTTTCAGCTTTTCTTCGCGTGTGCCGTGCAGGCCGACGATTGCGCCCTGCGCATGAAGAGCGCGGGCAATCGCTTCGCCAAGACCGCCGGTTGCGCCGGTTACCAGAGCCTTGCGGCCAGTCAGATCAAACATGCGAAATCCCTTTTAGCTTCTAAATTTCCATCGCATGATCTTATCCGAAAAGTCTGCAACTTTTCGGGATCAAGCGCCGAGAACAGCAAGCGCTGCTTCGATTTCTTCAGCCGAACCAACGGCGGCGCCAGTCACATCCTTCGAGATGCGGCGCGCCAGACCGGTCAGAACCTTGCCCGAACCTACTTCATAAAGCGAAGTCACGCCATTGGCGGCAAACCATTCGACCGTTTCGCGCCAGCGCACCTGACCTGTAACCTGCTCAACCAGCAGATCGGCAATCTCGTTGGCGTCGGTAACCGGCGCTGCGCGCACATTGGCGATGAGCGGCACGATCGGATTGTGCTTTTCAACCGAAGCAAGCGCTTCACGCATTGCGTCAGCAGCGGGGCTCATCAAAGTTGAATGGAAGGGAGCGGATACGGGCAGCATGAGGGCCCGCTTGGCGCCCTTTTCGGATGCAAGCTTTGCAGCCAGTTCGACCGCAGCCTTGGAACCGGAAATAACGAGCTGTCCACCGCCATTGTCATTGGCGATCTGGACCGAGCCGGATGCCTTGGCTTCAGCGCAGACAGCTTCTACGTCGCCATGCTCCAGACCGATGATGGCGGCCATCGCGCCTTCGCCAACGGGAACAGCCTTCTGCATCGCATTGCCGCGAATGCGCAGGAGGCGCGCCGTATCGGCAAGCGAGAAGGTTCCGGCTGCGCAAAGTGCTGAATATTCACCAAGCGAATGTCCGGCAACGTAGGAAACCTTGTCTTTCAACGAAAAGCCGCGCGCTTCCATGACGCGCAGCACGGCCATTGAAACAGCCATCAGCGCAGGCTGGGCATTGGCGGTCAGCGTCAGGACATCTTCCGGCCCTTCGAACATGGTAGCGGAAAGCTTTTCGCCCAGTGCAGCGTCAACTTCATCGAAAACGGCGCGCGCTTCAGCGAACTGTTCGGCCAGAGCCTTGCCCATACCCACAGCCTGACTGCCTTGTCCGGGGAAAGTAAATGCTACCGCCATTGATGCCTCGTTCTGGTTTTAAGCATATGATAATGTCGAAACCGATATCCGTTTCGCCGACATGCCCTGCAATTAAATGCACAATTTGGCGGGATGTGCCTCAGTGAGGGCAGCAAAGTCAAGTATTTCCCGGTTTTTGTGCGGTTTGCGCCTTGCAAAGCCGGGGAAAAACACGTAATAGCCGCCCGTTCATTGCTCGGCACCAGCTGGGGGCTGAACGGAGGGCCGGTTGTTTGTGCAGTTAAATTCACGAACATCCGTAGAAGTCACAAGCGCTTCTGCCTCCCGTGTCTCCGCTCTCGATCGTCTCAGTGAGCGTCCTTTCTTCACCGGTTTTCCGGCAAAAGAGAAGTCGCAGAGGCTTAGCCGTTGGTGTCGGCATGTTGTAACAGAAGAAAGGCAAAGCCAATGGCTCTTTATGAACATGTGCTTCTTGCCCGCCAGGACATTTCCCAGCAGCAGGTCGACGCTCTCGTCGAACAGTACAAGGGTGTCCTCGAAGCTAATGGCGGCAAGGTCGGTAAGGTCGAAAGCTGGGGTCTGCGTCCCCTCACCTACCGTATCAAGAAGAATCGCAAGGCGTATTACACGCTCGTAAACATTGACGCTCCGGCTGCAGCCGTTGCCGAAATGGAACGCCAGATGCGCATCAACGAAGACGTTCTTCGTTTCCTCACCGTTCGCGTTGAAGAACACGAAGAAGGCCAGTCGGCCATGCTCACCCGCCGTGACGACCGTCGCGAACGCGATGGTGATGATCGTCCGCGTCGTCGTGAAGGCGGTTTCGACCGTGGTGATCGCGGTGACCGTGGTGATCGCGGCCCACGTCGCCCACGCGACAACGAAGCTGGTGAAGGAGCATAATCATGGTTGATATCAATCAGATCCCGACCCGTCGTCCTTTCCATCGCCGTCGCAAGACGTGCCCGTTCTCCGGCGCAAACGCACCGAAGATCGATTACAAGGACATCAAGCTTCTGCAGCGTTACATTTCCGAACGCGGCAAGATCGTTCCTTCCCGTATTACGGCTGTCAGCCAGAAGAAGCAGCGTGAACTCGCCAAGGCGATCAAGCGCGCTCGTTTCCTCGGCCTGCTGCCTTACGTTGTGAAGTAAGAACAAGATTCTGGGAGGCGTTCTCGCAGAGATTGCCTCCCACTCCCCTTTCCTTCATTGCGATGGGCGCAACGAAGCGTAATAAAAACCCAAGTTGGGGCAGCGGCCTCTAACTGCACGAACCGGCAAGACCGGAGCAGGACAGCGAAACTGATGAAATTCAATGGAACCATTATCGGTATCGGCATATTGGCGGGGCTTGCCTCGGCCTTGATGTCGTCCGGCGTCATCGCCCAGGGTGGCGCGATGGCTGCTATGGCCATGGTTCTCTACTTCCTGACACCACTTCCCATCTTCGTTGTTGCTCTTGGCTGGGGTTCGAGCGCCGGTATCGTTGCCGCCGCCACAGCTACGGTTGCCGTCGGCGTTGTCGCCGTCCCGCTTGCAGCACTTCTGATGGCATTGACGAGCTTCATTCCCGCAGCAACCGGCGCCTATCTGTCCGGCCTCGCGCGGCCAGCCGAAGAACTCGGCGGACCGAAGGATGTTCTGGTCTGGTATCCGCTTTCAGACATTGTGTTCCGGCTTGCCATGATGGTGGCGCTCAGCTTCATCGTCATCGGTGCGATCCTGGGCTTTGGCCTGGACATGGCGCGCGAACTCGCAAATACGCTTATCGACCGGGTTGCCGAAGCCGATCCGCAGTTCACGGCCAGCGATGATATTCGCAACAATGTAACGTCGCTGCTGATGGTCGCCTTGCCTGCAATCCAGCCGGCAACCTGCCTCGCGATTCTCGTTGGCAATCTTTATCTGGCACAGCGCCTGATCTCCATGTCGGGTCGCCTGCGCCGTCCGCGTGATGACTGGCCCGCAACGCTGCGTATGCCGCGCCCGGCCCTGCTCGTCTTCGCGGTCGCTCTTGCGGTTGCATTTCTTCCCGGCGGCGCCGGATTGATCGCAACCGTCGTTGTTGGCGCGCTTAGCGCTGGTTTCATGATGTCAGGTCTTGCCATCATGCATTTCCGCACACGCGGCAAGGTGTGGCGCCCGATAGCGCTATGGCTCGCCTACTTTGCGATCATACTCTTCGCATTCCTGCTTTTCATCTTCATGGTTCTCGGACTTTTCGACACTTCGCGCGGCGCGCCGGTCTCGAAAATGCCGGGCGCTGACAGTCAGTAACCGAATCAGAAACTCGAAAGGAAACTCCAATGGAAGTCATTCTTCTGGAACGCATTGGCCGCCTCGGCCAGATGGGCGAAACCGTCAAGGTTAAGGACGGCTATGCCCGTAACTTCCTGCTCCCGCAGGGCAAGGCTCTTCGTGCCAACGAAGCCAACAAGAAGAAGTTCGAAGGCCAGCGCGCTCAGCTCGAAGCCCAGAATCTGGAGCGCAAGAACGAAGCTCAGGCCGTTGCTGAAAAGCTCAATGGCGAAAGCTTCATCGTTGTACGTTCGGCTGGTGAAACCGGTCAGCTCTACGGTTCCGTTTCGACCCGTGACATCGCCGACATCATCTCGGCCAATGGCTTCACCCTGCACCGCAACCAGGTTGAACTGAACCATCCGATCAAGACGATCGGCCTGCACGAAGTCTCGATTTCGCTGCATCCGGAAGTTCAGGTTCAGGTTACGGTTAACATCGCACGTTCGACCGAAGAAGCCGAACGTCAGGCAAAGGGTGAAGACCTGACCTCGATCGAAGCCATCTACGGCATCGAAGAACAGCCTCTGTCGGAAGAAGTTTTCGACGAAGAGGACGAAGCTGAAGATCAGGCTTAATTTAGCCACCTATTATCTATGGGAATGCAAATCCAGACAGCACGCATTCCCATCGTGGTAAACTTTATATGATCGTGCCCGGCGGCCTCCGCCGGGCATTTTCTCTTTTCAGATCGGCAAAACTCCTTATTCTACATATTAGTATTGGATTGGAGAGGTGCTGACGGAAACGTCCGCGTTGCTTGGGCATTACTCCCGAGGCCGATTGACCGAGGGGATATTGCCTGAAAAACTGATGACAGAGCGGCTCTGATACTTATGCACTGCCGCCTGCCATGCAAACGCATGGACGTGCGCCTGCTTCGATCCCCAAGAGGAGATGGGGCCGATGTATGGAATGATGCGTACTGTTCTTTCGCATATGATTAAAACTGGCGACCTGACGGTCACCGATTCTAGTGGTGCGCTTACCCGGTACGGCGACAGGACTGGCGAACCAGTTCATATACACTTCAAGACAAAGCACGCCGAGCGGGCCGTGGCCCTCGACCCGGAGTTGAAACTCGCCGAGTGTTTCATGGATGGCGAGATCGATTTTCTGAAGGGCGGCATCTACACGCTCCTTCAGATGGTATTCGAGAATACCGGGCCGACTGCGGCGACCGAACCATGGATGAGAGCTCTGGCGAAGCTGCGCATTTTTTTCCGTCGCTTCCAGCAGATGAACACGATTTCGCGGTCTTCAAACAATATCAAAAGTCATTATGACCTTTCCGGTGAGCTCTACGATCTGTTTCTAGATCCAGACAAGCAATATTCCTGCGCCTATTTCGATCCGCCAAACGCTACGCTTGCCGAGGCGCAGCTTGCCAAAAAGCGCCATATCGCGGCAAAATTGCTGGTGAAGGAAGGCGACAAGGTGCTCGATATCGGCTGCGGCTGGGGTGGTATGGGGCTCTATTTGGCTCGTTATCTCAAGGCCAATGTCACCGGCGTAACCTTATCAGAAGAGCAGCATGCCATTGCCAATCAGCGAGCGCAGGATGAAGGACTGGCCGACCGTGCGAAGTTCGAATTGACCGACTATCGCAACATCGACGACAAGTTTGACCGACTGGTATCGGTTGGTATGTTCGAGCATGTTGGTGTCGGGCATTTCGCCGAGTATTTCCAGCACGTCGCTCGCCTAATGAAGCAGGATGGTGTTTTCCTTCTGCATGCCATCGGACGCGCCGATGGGCCGGGAGCGACCAATCCGTTCATCCGCAAGTACATCTTTCCGGGCGGGTATATTCCGGCACTTTCTGAGGTTCTGCCGCATATCGAAAAGGCCGGGCTCTATGTCACCGACGTAGAAATCCTGCGGCTTCATTATGCGGAAACGCTGAAGGCTTGGCGGGAGGCGTTCATGGCCAATCGCGACAAGGCCAAGGCGCTTTATGACGAGCGTTTCTGCCGCATGTGGGAGTTTTATCTGGCGGCGTCTGAAAGCGCATTCCGCTGGCAGAACATGATGGTGTTCCACATTCAGATCGCCCACAAACAGGAATCCGTTCCGCTGACCCGCAACTATATTGAGGCTGAGGAAAAGCGCCTTAAGCGCCTCGACAGCGCGCCAAAAGGTGCCAACAGTGAGGGTCGGGCGGTCAAGAAAAGCATGAACGCCTGAGATGATTAAGTTCTGTTAGACATGGGAGCGGGCTAATCCGCTGGAGCAGCCCGCTTTCTCAGATCTTATTCCGGCTTTGGCACGCCTGCTTCCCATTGGTCCCAATGGGTGACGATGTCGCTCACGACTGGAGCGCCGACGATGTAGATGTTCTCTACCGTCTCCGCAAAACCACCAGCCGTTTCGCCCGGCGCGGGATCCAGATGCTGTAGCGTGGTTTCTTTCGGATTCCCTTGATCGAAGTTCACCGAACCGCGCAGGCTGAGGATGCGGTCTGTACCGTGCTGCCGCTTGATAACGAGCGCAAGCGCTGCAGCCTCCATCTCGGTGGCGAGATAGTCGTCGGCACCATAGAGCTTTGCGATATACTGAGCCTCTTTCGACAATCCGGGACCGTGGAAGAATGTATCTCCAGTCATATGCGTCCCCGTCTTCAAGGTCGGTTTCGCCTGTGCGGCCTTGTCGGGATAACGCATGCGATAAGCCTGAGCTTCGGGTGAATCACGAAGCTCGACATTGGAACCCAAGCGCACAGCCGCCGCGACCAAATCAGGATTAAGCTTGAAAACACGGTAATCCTCATAGCCCTTACGCGGCATGAAAACCGGTTCACCCGACTTGCCTTCTTCCGGTGCCCAGCGATGACCAAGGTCATAATCAACGAGCCACGTCGCCCAGCTGACATCACCTATCGTTCCGCGTGAAGGTGGTGTGCCGGCCACACCAGACAGGATGTAGTAGGTTTTCGAGAAGTCGAAGACCGGGTCGAGCATGATTGCCTGCATGCTGGCCGAGGAGTTCACCTTGCCCATGCCGAGAACTGAGCCGCATACACCGTCATCGTTGCAATAAACGGGTTTCAGCGCCCCTTTGACTTCAATGGGCTGCGCATCCTTCCAGTAATGCTCATACCACCTTTGAAACTCGCCGGCCCGGTCGCCACTGTTCTGACCGATCTCGAACATGGCGGCGATAAATACTTTGACCTTAATAGGTTCTGAGGCTGCCGACGAAGCAGTTGATGAAGAAAAGAGAGCCAATGCGGTCAGAAGCCAGGCTGCAATAGTGCGGTGTCGCATGAATATTCCTCGTGAATTTAAGCCGGGCTCTGCTTTGAATGCCCGCACAGATCAGGGAGCTTTGGGGGTGGGAGAAGATTAGTATCGCCGATTGCTCCCCGCAATCTCCGTCAATAGGAAGTGCATAAAGGCAACGCCTGAACTGTGGATCAGTGTGAATCATGGTATAGATTTTTTCTTCCAGCAGGAATCATCCGAAGCTGCGTTGCGTTTGGCGTCGCTTGAGGGCTAGCTGGGTGCATCAGGGACAGGATTAAGAATCATGGCGGAAGCGGCGGTACGCAAACTCGACGATGCGCGGGATCAGAAAGACGCGCTCTATCGGGAAGCACCCCATAATATTGAAGCGGAACAGGCGCTGCTGGGCGCGATCCTGATCAATAACGATGCCTTTTACCGGGTATCTGACTTCCTAAAGCCGACCCATTTCTTCGAACCCTTGCACCGTCGCATCTATGAAATCACGACGGATCTCATTCGCGTCGGCAAGATGGCCAATCCCGTAACGATGAAGACCT
The DNA here is from genome assembly GCF_002252535.1 of Brucella lupini. Taxonomy (NCBI): domain Bacteria; kingdom Pseudomonadati; phylum Pseudomonadota; class Alphaproteobacteria; order Hyphomicrobiales; family Brucellaceae; genus Brucella; species Brucella lupini. The sequence goes on along the minus strand of NZ_NNRN01000049.1, from coordinate 153,120 downwards.
TCCTGCCTACCGAAGGCAAGGTGGGCGATCTCACGATCTTCCAATATGTGACTCGCCTCGCAACCGAAGCCGTCACCATTATCAATGCCGAAGATTACGGCCGCGCGATTTACGATCTGGCGACGCGTCGCGCGCTGATTGGCATTGGCGAGGACATGGTGAACGTTGCCTATGATGCGCCTGTCGACATGGCACCGCAGGAGCAGATTGAAGACGCCGAACGCCGCTTGTTCGAGCTTGCCGAAACAGGGCGTTATGATGGCGGTTTCCTGCCCTTCAAGGATGCAGTGACCACAGCAGTTGACATGGCCAACGCCGCCTTTATGCGTGATGGCCATCTTTCGGGTGTTTCCACCGGAATCCATACGCTCGATGGCAAGATGGGCGGTCTACAGCCTTCCGACTTGATCATCCTTGCAGGCCGTCCGGGTATGGGCAAGACCTCGCTTGCCACCAACATCGCATTCAACATCGCCAACGCCTACGAAGGCGAACAGCAGGCCGATGGTAGCGTAAAAGCCATAAATGGTGGCGTCGTCGGCTTCTTCTCGCTCGAAATGTCGGCGGAACAGCTTGCAACCCGTATTATTTCCGAGCAGACAGAAGTGTCTTCCTCGAAGATCCGTCGTGGTGACATCACCGAAACCGATTTCGAAAAGCTCGTCGCCTGCTCGCAGGTGATGCAGAAAATCCCGCTCTATATCGACCAGACCGGTGGTATCTCGATTGCGCAGCTTGCAGCACGTGCACGCCGCCTGAAGCGCCAGCGCGGTCTCGACGTTCTGGTGATCGACTACGTGCAGCTGATGACCGGTTCGTCGAAAGCTTCGGCACAGAACCGCGTGCAGGAAATCACCGAAATCACTACCGGCCTCAAGGCGCTCGGCAAGGAACTGAACGTTCCGATCATTGCGCTTTCACAGCTCTCCCGTCAGGTTGAAAGCCGCGACGACAAGCGCCCGCAACTGTCCGACCTTCGTGAATCGGGCTCCATCGAGCAGGACGCCGACGTGGTGCTTTTCGTGTTCCGCGAGGAATATTACGTCAAGAACCTCGAACCGCGTGACGAATTCGACCCGAAATATGAAGAATGGAAGCAACACTTTGAAAAAGTGCGCGGCACTGCTGACGTCATCATCGCCAAGCAGCGTCACGGACCGACCGGCACCGTCAAGCTCGCCTTCCAGTCTGAGTTTACGCGATTTGCAGATCTGGCCGAGGGTTCCTATCTGCCGGATCAGTATGAATAGTAAGATTACGATCAAGATGGAGCGCGTCTGATGGCGAAAGCGCGCGTTCAATTCATCTGCCAGAATTGCGGCGCGGTTCATTCGCGCTGGGCGGGTAAGTGCGATTCCTGCGGTGAGTGGAACACTCTTGTCGAGGAAGGCACCAATAGCGGCATCGGGTCTGGTCCCGGCGCCATATTGTCCAAGCGCAAAGGTCGCGCCGTTGCCCTCACCTCCCTGTCTGGCGACATCGAAGATGCGCCACGCATCATTTCTGGTATTAGCGAGCTTGACCGGGTTACCGGCGGCGGTTTCGTGCGCGGTTCAGCCCTTCTGATCGGTGGCGATCCCGGGATCGGCAAATCCACGCTTTTGACGCAGGCTGCAGCAGCCCTTTCCAATCGTGGCCATCGCATTGTTTATGTTTCAGGCGAAGAAGCCGTCGCGCAGATACGTCTGCGTGCGCAGCGTCTCGGTGTGGCATCGTCAGCGGTGGAACTTGCTGCCGAAACCAACGTCGAAGACATCATCGCTACCATTTCTGATACCAAGCGACCCGATCTCGTCATCATCGATTCGATCCAGACGCTCTGGACCGATATGGCAGATTCTGCTCCCGGCACGGTCACGCAGGTGCGTTCGTCGGCACAAGCCATGATCCGCTATGCCAAGCAGACTGGTTCCGCAGTCGTGCTGGTGGGACATGTTACCAAAGACGGCCAGATTGCAGGCCCTCGCGTGGTCGAACATATGGTCGATGGTGTCCTCTATTTCGAAGGTGAAGGCGGACATCACTATCGCATCCTGCGCACGGTGAAGAACCGTTTCGGCCCCACCGACGAGATCGGTGTCTTCGAGATGTCCGATGGTGGGCTGCGTGAGGTTTCCAACCCGTCCGAGCTTTTCCTTGGAGAGCGTAACGCCAAGGCTCCAGGTGCAGCTGTCTTCGCCGGCATGGAAGGCACGCGCCCGGTGCTGGTGGAGATACAGGCGCTTGTCGCCCCCTCCTCGCTCGGCACCCCGCGTCGTGCGGTCGTCGGCTGGGACGGCGGACGACTTGCCATGATCCTCGCCGTGCTCGAATCGCATTGCGGCGTTCGTTTCGGCCAGCACGATGTCTACCTGAATGTCGCGGGCGGTTATCGTATCAGCGAGCCTGCCGCCGATATAGCTGTGGCTGCTGCACTGGTTTCATCCATGGCCGGTATTGCCCTTCCGCCAGATTGTGTTTATTTCGGCGAAATCAGCCTTTCCGGTGCTGTTCGCGCGGTAACGCATGCAGTACAGAGGCTCAAGGAAGCCGAGAAGCTCGGTTTCCGGCAGGCAGAAGTGCCCGGCGGCAGCGGCGAACTTTGGAAAGATCGCAACTTCCGGCTTATGGAAACTTCGGCTCTGCCCGACCTTGTTGCGCGCATCGCGGCTTCAGGCTCCGGAAAGAAGCAATAAATCTGGAGTTTTATGACTGGAAGAATCTGTCAACCTTCCGGTGATAAGCTCCAGCATCTTTGACTGCCCTGCGTATTAAAGTGATTGCGCATAATAACTGAGGACAGGCAGAATGCCGATAACCATGCTTGATGGAATTCTACTCGGGATAACGCTGGTTTCAGCCGTTTTGGCGATGGTGCGCGGTTTTTCCCGCGAGGTGCTGTCGCTGGTATCGTGGGCGGCAGCGGCCGCTGCGGCCTATCTCTTCTACCAGCCGGTTCTGCCTTTCGTGCAGCCCTATATCAACAACGAAACCATCGCGAAGATTGCCGCCGCTGGCGCCGTCTTCCTCGTCGTGCTGATCGTCGTGTCGCTGATCACCATGAAGATCGCCGATTTCATCATCGACAGCCGTATCGGCGCGCTTGACCGCACGCTCGGCTTCCTGTTCGGCGGCGTGCGCGGTGTGCTTCTCGTTGTCGTTGCCATGCTGTTCTTCAACTGGCTCGTCCCGACGAACCAGCCAGCCTGGGTGACGAACGCCAAATCGAAGCCAATGCTCGATTCGTTCGGCCAGCAGCTGATCGACCTTCTGCCGGCTAATCCCGACCAGATGATCGACAAGTTCAAGCCACAGCATAATGCTCCGGCCTCTGGCGAGCAGGAAGAAGCGCCTGTTCCCGACGATACGCCTGCACAGCAATAAGCTGTTCCGAGATATCGAGAAGCCGCCAGCCCTGCTGGCGGCTTTTTCAATTCTGGAGGCAAAAGCCGACAGATGTGAAATAGCCAAAATGACGCTTACACATTGTCATTTCGGTTCCGCGATCATATTTCAGGCGGGAATTTGCGAGATTATTCGCCGGCATCGTGCGATACTAATGTTCATGAGACTATATCGACGCAGCGGTGAACTCTTCGCTTTTAACAAAAAGCTATCTTGTGATAGAGAGGCGCTTGAAGTCTTTACGCATGTCGTTATCGGAAAACCGGTCTCCACTTTTCCGCGACATGCTTTAGTTGCCTCTGCAATCGAAAGGCCTTGCGGCAATGACCAGCCATTCTTCTGAAAATGCCTCCTTTATGCTGGACGATGACACCCTGCATGAAGAGTGCGGCGTATTTGGCATACTTGGCCATGAAGACGCAGCCGCGCTGACCGCATTGGGCCTGCATGCCCTCCAGCATCGCGGGCAGGAAGCCGCCGGTATCGTTTCCTATCACAATCGCCGTTTTCATTCCGAACGCCATATGGGCCTCGTCGGCGATCATTTCACCGATGCAGCAACGCTGAACCGCCTGCCCGGCGACCGTGCCATCGGTCATGTGCGCTACTCCACCACCGGCGAGACGATCCTGCGCAATGTGCAGCCATTGTTCGCGGAACTGGAAGTCGGCGGCATTGCCATTGCCCATAACGGCAATTTCACCAACGGCATAACGCTGCGCAAACAACTGATTGCTTCCGGCGCAATCTTCCAGGCGACGTCCGATACCGAAGTCGTCCTGCACATGATCGCCCGTTCGCGCCATGCATCCTCGTCTGACCGTTTCGTCGATGCCATTCGTCAGGTCGAAGGTGGTTACGCCATGCTGGCGCTGACCCGCACCAAGCTGATTGCCGCGCGTGACGTAATCGGCATCCGTCCGCTTGTCATGGGCGAGCTCGACGGCAAGCCTATCTTCTGCTCGGAGACTTGTGCCCTCGACATTATCGGCGCGAAATATGTTCGCGACGTCGAAAACGGCGAAGTGATCATCTGCGAGATTCAGAAGGACGGCTCCATCACCATCGAATCCATCAAGGCTGAAAATCCACAGCCGGAACGGCTCTGCCTGTTCGAGTATGTCTATTTCGCCCGTCCCGACTCCGTCGTCGGCGGCCGCAGCGTCTATGTCGCGCGCAAGAATATGGGCATGGAGCTTGCCAAGGAAGCTGGTATTGAAGCTGATGTTGTCGTGCCGGTGCCTGATGGCGGCACGCCTGCCGCTCTCGGCTTCGCGCAGGCAAGCGGCATTCCGTTCGAATATGGCATCATCCGCAACCATTATGTGGGCCGTACCTTTATCGAGCCGACTCAGCAAATTCGTGCACTGGGCGTCAAGCTGAAGCATTCAGCCAATCGCGCCATGATCGAAGGCAAGCGCGTCGTGCTGGTGGATGATTCCATTGTGCGCGGCACCACATCGGTCAAGATCGTTCAGATGATCCGCGATGCGGGCGCAAAGGAAGTGCATATCCGCGTGGCAAGTCCAATGATTTACCATCCGGATTTCTACGGTATCGACACCCCCCATGCCGATAAGCTGCTGGCCAACCAGCACAAAGACCTGGAATCCATGTGCCGCTACATCGGCGCGGATTCTCTGGCATTTCTTTCCATCGACGGGCTCTACAAGGCCGTTGGCGGGAAGCCACGTAATCCGAAAGCACCGGCTTTCACCGATCATTACTTCACGGGCGAATATCCGACCCGCCTCCTCGATCAGGAAGGCGAGAGCAATGTGCATACGCTGTCGCTGCTCGCAAGCAACGGCTGATCGCCCGATTCTTCACGCAGGCGGCCCAAAAGGCCGCCTGTTTCATGTTTTTGCATCATATGGGGACTAGATGAGCATCGACCTTACGGGCCGCATCGCACTGGTAACAGGCGCATCGCGCGGTATTGGCTATTTTCTTTCACTTGAACTGGCAAAACGCGGCGCACATGTAATCGCAGTCGCTCGCACCGTCGGCGGGCTTGAAGAGCTGGACGACGATATCCGCAAACTGGGTGGCAATGCTACGCTGGTGCCTCTCGATATTACCGATATGGAAGCGATCGATCGCCTCGGCGGCTCTATTCATGAGCGCTGGGGCAAACTCGATATCATGGTTGCCAATGCGGGTGTCCTCGGCACGATCTCGCCGATCGGCCATGTCGAGGCCAAGACGTTCGAGAAGCTCATGAATGTCAATGTCACCAGCGTATGGCGTCTTATTCGGTCCACCGATCCGCTGCTGCGGGCTTCCGACGCCGGACGTGCCATTCTGCTCTCCTCCGGTGTGGCACATACCTGCCGCGCCTTCTGGGGGCCGTATGCTGCCTCGAAAGCTGCTGTCGAAGTCATGGCGCGCAGCTGGGCCGAAGAAACGAAGCAGATGAAGCTCAAGATCAACTCGGTCAATCCGGGCGCCACCCGCACGGCAATGCGCGCGCAGGCGATGCCGGGCGAAGATCCAGAGACGCTGCCAACACCACAGTCGGTCGCAGAAAAGATCGTCAAGCTCGCCGATCCGGCACTTGACGTCACGGGCAAGCTTTTCGACGTACGTCAGGACCGCTTCCTCGACTATCATCTGCCGAGCTGATTTCGGTCCTCCGGCCTTGCCTATATGCAAGGCCGGTTCTATGTATTTACTTATTAATGTTTCCCGCCTGGCCATCTGTTGGCTCTTTTTTCAGCGGGCATTTCTCCCCCCTCAGACCCCTTTGTCACGTGCTGCCAAATTTGGCGCGCGTTCCCTTTGCTATTGGAGGACTTATGACCAATGATCACCAGCGTTTCATTATCATCAGCGGCGGGCCCGGATCAGGCAAAAGCACACTGATCGATGCACTCGAAAGGCAGGGCTTTCCCCGCACTGTGGAGGCTGGACGTGCCATCATTCAGGATCAGGTCGCCATCGGCGGCAATGCCCTGCCCTGGAGTGATCGCGCGCTTTTTGCGGAGCTAATGCTTTCATGGGAAATGCGCTCGCACGCGATGGCGAAACAACAGCCCGGGACGCTCCTCTTCGACCGCGGTGTTCCTGACGTAATCGGCTATCTGATGCTGTGTAACCTGCCCGTTCCGCAGCATATGGAAGAAGCCGCACGGCAGTTTCAGTACAACAGAACAGTGTTTCTCGCTCCGCCGTGGGCAGAAATCTTTGGTCAGGATGCTGAGCGGAAGCAGGATTTCGAGGAAGCCGCACGCACATTCGAGGCGATGGATAAAACTTACAGACGGCTTGGATATGAAATCGCGCTCCTGCCAAAATCATCGGTCGAGGAGCGCATTGGTTTCATCAAGCAGGCATTGCCATCAGTTTTCTTCTGACGGTGTATCTTCTTCGGTCCCGGCTTCTTCCTCCGCTTTTCGGTCAGCGGCTTCGCGCTTGTTCCAGGCAGCCAGACTGAACGGAAGAAACACGAGATAGGCGAGCGCCGTGAGGCTCAATGTCTGCCAGGTAAAGCTCATCAGGAACGCGACGTAAACCACCACGAACAGGATGAGCGGCATGACGATATCGCGCCGGACAAGGCTTCCGGCGGACTTACCATTATAGACCGGCAGACGGCTTACGAGCAGAAACGCGATTGCGACGGTATAGATCGCCACACCGAAAGCGAGCGCCCGCGTTGGTGTCAGACCAAGAAAGCCGAGGTAGACCGGCAACAGGACAAGCATGGCGCCTGCCGGTGCAGGCACACCGATGAAATAGTTGCTCTGCCATGCCGGACGGTTCGGGTCTTCGAGCATGACATTGAACCGCGCAAGCCGCAGGCAGCAGGCGATGGCATAAAGCAGTGCAGCAATCCAGCCGAACGAGCGCGCCTGATCGAGCATGAAGGCATAGAGCACCAGAGCGGGCGCGACACCGAAATTGACGATATCGGCGAGCGAATCCATCTGCGCGCCGAACTTCGACGAACCCTTCATCATGCGAGCAACGCGCCCATCAATGCCATCGAGAAAGGCTGCGACGAGGACCATCACGACGGCAAGCTCGAAGCGGTTCTCGAAAGCCAGACGGATGCCGGTAAGACCAGCACAGATGGCGAGAACCGTTATGACATTGGGAATGACGATACGTAGCGGTATCTGCGACAGCTTGGGGCCGCGCGATGAATCCACGCGGCCATTGGGCTCAAAAGGCGGAAAAGGCGTCTCCATCGGCTCAGCCGATCCGCACCACAGGTTCGCCGCGCACGCTGCCATAATCGGCCAGCACGGTTTCACCGGCGACTGCCGTCTGGCCAACTGCAACACGAACGGTCGCATCAGCCGGAAGATAAACATCGACGCGCGATCCGAAACGGATCAGGCCGAACCGCTCGCCCACGGACAAATCATCATCCTCGTTCGACCAGCAAACGATGCGCCGCGCGACCAGACCGGCAATCTGGACAACACCGATTTTGCCATGCGGGCTTTCGATAAGGACGCTGTTGCGTTCATTTTCCGTGCTGGCCTTGTCCAGTTCCGCGTTGAGGAACTTGCCCGGACGATGCACGACCTTCTCGATCTTGCCACGCACCGGAGACCGGTTGATGTGAACCGAGAACACATTCATGAAAACCGACACCCGCATACGTGGCTCAGCGCCGAGATCCAGCTCGGCTGGTGGCACAGCCGGACCGACGAAGGAAACCTTGCCGTCAGCGGGGCTGATGACCAGATCATCGTCCATCGGCGTCACGCGCTCCGGATCACGATAGAAGTAGATGCACCAGACGGTCAGCACCATGCCGATCCAGAACAACGGGTCCCAAAGCCAGCCCAGAATTAGCGAAACCACGAAAAAGCCCGCGATAAACGGATAGCCTTCCCGATGGATCGGCACGAAAGTATTGCGGATGGTATCAGTAAGGCTCATCGCTCTTCCTTTGAGTTTGGCCGTTATTTACCTCATCCTGTTCAGAATCGAAATCCATTTCGCAAATTATTCACGGCTGTTAGGGCACGTGATCGCGCCCTAATATAACTAGCTGCCGATAAACTGCCTATTCCGCCGCCGGAACACCACGTGTGACGATACCCAATTCGTCACTTTCGCGAACCTGACGCAGACGCTCTTCCGCCTCATCCGCCTCGCGCTGACGAGCCCACATGGACGCGTAAAGCCCCTTATGCTTGAGAAGCATGTGGTGAGTGCCGCGCTCGGCAATCAGACCGTCCTTCAGAACGATGATCTCATCCGCACTTATGACGGTCGACAGACGGTGCGCGATGACTAGCGTGGTACGCCCACGACTAACGATGTCGAGTGCAGACTGGATTTCCTGCTCGGTCGCGGTATCGAGCGCGGAAGTCGCCTCATCGAGTATCAGGATTGGAGGCGCTTTCAGGATCGTACGGGCAATCGCGACACGCTGTTTCTCACCGCCCGAAAGCTTGAGGCCGCGTTCGCCAACCATGGCCTGATAGCCTTCCGGCAGATGCTTGATGAAGCCGGAAATCTGCGCCAGCTCAGCCGCCTTTTCCACTTCTTCGGTCGTGGCATCAGGACGGCCATAACGAATGTTGTAAGCGATCGTATCGTTGAACAGCACAGTGTCCTGCGGCACCATGCCGATGACCTTGCGCAGGCTTTCCTGCGTGACGTCGCGAACGTCCTGCCCGTCGATGGAAACCGATCCCGACTGGACATCATAGAAGCGAAACAGCAGTCGCGAGATCGTGGATTTACCCGCACCCGACGGTCCGACTATCGCTACCGTCTTTCCTGCCGGAACTTCAAAACTGATGCCCTTGAGGATCGGGCGGTTCGCATCATAGGCAAAATGCACATCATCGAAACGGATTGCACCGTGATCGATTTTCAATGCTGGTGCATTGGGCTTGTCGACGACTTCTTGCTTCACATCGAGGAGATCGAACATCTGCTCGATATCGGTCAAACCCTGACGGATTTCGCGATAGATGAAACCGATGAAATTGAGCGGGATGGATAGCTGCATCAGCATGGCATTAATGAAAACGAAGTCGCCGATGGATTGCGTTCCGGCCCGGACTTCCAACGCTGACATGACCATGACCACCGCCATGCCGACACCAAAGATGACGGCCTGACCGAAGTTCAGCCAGCCAAGCGACGTCCATGTCTGGGTTGCAGCCTTTTCATAGCGAGCCATCGAAGCATCGAAGCGCTTTGCTTCCATGTTCTCGTTGCCGAAATATTTGACGGTTTCAAAGTTGAGCAGCGAGTCGATTGCCTTGGTATTGGCATCCGTATCGGAGTCGTTCATTTCGCGGCGAATATTGATGCGCCAGTCGCTCGCCTTGATCGTAAACCACGTATAGAGCCAAACCGTCGCCGCAACCACGAGCAGATAGGAAATGCCGTACGCGAAGGCGAAAATCACCGCCGTCAGCGCAAACTCAAGAATGGTGGGCAGGGTATTGAGGATCGTGAAACGAACAATCGTTTCAATGCCCTTGGTGCCGCGCTCAATGACCCGCGAAAGTCCGCCCGTGCGCCGTTCAAGATGGAACCTAAGCGACAGCTGGTGCATGTGCACGAAGGTTCGGTAGGCCAGCTGGCGTACCGCATATTGCCCGACGCTTGCAAACAATGCATCGCGAAGCTGGTTGAGGCCAGCCTGTACGATCTTGGCGCCGTTATAAGCCAGCACAAGCATCACTGCGCCGACCAGAAACAGCGGGATATAATCCGGCGGGTTCAATTGACCGGTCAAGGCATTCGTCACCCATTTGAAGAAATAGGGCACGAGGATGAGCACGATCTTGGAAATCACCAGATAGAACGTGGCCCAGACGACGCGCATACGCAGATCGGGCCTGTCGGACGGCCACATATAGGGCCAGAGATTTCGCAGTGTCTTGAACGTTTCGCCGGAGTCGGCGGAAACCGTTTTGGGAGAACTCATGGTGCGTTCTTTCAAGTCGGTGGGCTCAAGCGATTTCGTACGAGATGAAACTCCGTCATCGCTCTATCTATTTGTATTGACGCATCGCTTCCGATAGCCACTTCGAGCTTTTCGAGATGCGCTCTATCTCTTTGTTTTCACGCATGTCTTTATCCCGAAACCGGTTCACACTTTCGAGAGACATGCTCTAGCCGCAGCATCTGCTCTTGAAGGAAGCAAAATGCGTGCGAACAGCGTTTAGTTGCTGCCAGTTGACGCTGTAACGCGAGGACTGGCGCTCAGGCCGATAATCGATAAGACCGGCCTGCACGAGGACCTTGAGGTGTTGGGAAACCGTCGATTGCGCAAGGTCGAGCTTGCCGACAATATCCTTGCAGCAGCAGGCGTCCTCCATCATCAACTGGCGGATAATGCGAATGCGGACAGGATGGCCCAGCGCGGCGCAAATGCGCGCTGCCGCTTCATCGTCAATGCCGAGCTGCGCCAGATCGGCGACAGTTTCGGTCGAGCTTTTGTCCAGAACTATCTTCATCGTATATCGACGATATACGATTATGCTCTGAAGTTCAAGATTTGGAGGCGTTCATTCCAGAAAAGACCGCCAAAACAGAAACACACTATCGTGACTGACGCTTATTGCTGAAGCGCACCTCCCTGCGTTGGGAGCCGCGCTTCAGTTCCACGAACTCTCCGTCAGTTAGCGCGATCTTCCAACTGGCGCTTGGCCTCGCCATCGCCCAAAGGTTCCTTCGGCATGTTGAATACCTGCCCCGGCCAGATGAGATCTGGGTTGCGGATCTGGTCGCGGTTGGCGAGATAGATCGTCGTATATCGCGTACCCTTGCCATAGGCGCGCTTGGATATCGTCCAGAGATTATCCCCACGCCGAATGATGACGGAGCCATCGACTTTCTGCAGTGGAGTTGCCGACGAAGCGGCCGCATCACCAATCGCTTCCGATGCAGCCGCCGTCTGACCGTCCGTGTCGGAAGCAACGGCCGAGACATTCTCGCCAGCTTCGCGACGGAACGGGACGCGGGCTGTGGCCAGAACCCGATTGGCATTGTCGAGCAGGTCGGCGCGAATGATGTAATCACCAACGCTGAGCGGTTGTTTGCTCTGCACGAGGAAACGGCCATCAGGCGAAATGAGGCTTGCGCCAAGCAATGTATCATTGGCGTGGACGATCACGCGATTGCCGCCCTTGGCTTTACCCGCCACGAAAACAGCCTGACCTTCAATCTCCACAGCCTCGATTGCAATCGGCAAATCCTGTGCAGGTTTGGCTTCCGGCTTGTCGGTCTTGGTCGCAGCTTCAGGATTAGCTTCCGCATTGTCCTGTGGCTTCTCTGCCGTTTCCGGCTTGGTAATCAGGCGGCTCGCCTGCCCCGGCTCCTCAACCAGCGCCAGCACCTGCCCCGACTTGGTTTCAGGCACCGACACGATGGCGGTCTGCGCGGAAGTGGCGACATTGTTGTCAGCACCGGTTGAACGCAAGACCAGCTGATGATCACCTGCCTTCAAAGGACTATCCAGAACAATGGCAAAATCCCCATTGGCTCCGGCCTTGGCTTTGCCCACAACGGTGGCACCTGCGACAACCTCGACATCAGCGTTGGGAAGGGACTTACCTGCGATCACGACCGAACCGTCAGGCTCGACACGAAGGAGATCGAAAACCGGCGTTTTGCTGGCCTGCTCTGCGGGAGCGGCATCAGCTTGCTTGGCTGGCTCTTCGGATTGCACGCCTTGCGGCTTCGCATCGTTTGCCGCAACATCGCCCGCAGGCTTGGCGGCGTCTGGCGTCTTCGTCTCGGATGGCGTTGCTTCTGGCTGCGCTGGCGCGTTGCTCGAAGCTGGTGCAGTGGCATTAGGTTGCGGGGCTTCAACGCGGGATCGTGTTGCATTCCAATAGAGGCCGAGCCCGGCGACGATTGCGACGAGCCCGATACCGAGCAATCCTAAACTGTTCTTTTGCATTTCGTTTCGAAATCCACGCCAGAGACTATAATAGCGGGTTTATAGCTTTTGGCTTCCCCCTACAAGGAATCTGCACCGAAACAGCAAAAGGTACGAGGCTTTTTATTAGCTAGGTTACTGTTCTACACAGTTTGTCGGCTTTGATTGGTCCGGATCGTCCATAAGGTTATAGAGATCGGCCGTTTCGCCCTTGGTCCACCAGATATAGACGCCACCGGCATATTTGGCTCCAGACCCTGAAATGACGTTGGAAGCGACAATAGTCTCGTTTTCAAGCTCCAGTTCAGCAAGCGAAATATCACCAGCATTGTAGTAGGTTACCGAGACATTCTTCTCGCCACATTTATACAGAACGGAGTTGGTCGTTACTTCGGTATCGTCCGGCAGTTTGATGTTGATCTCGCCAGCCGATGCGGATGATGCGGCAAAGGTGAGCCCGAGAAACACAACCCAGTTCTTCATATCCAATCCACTTCTCAATCTGGAGTACATACGGATTGAGATATAACAATCACTGTGAATGTCCACCCGGAACCTGACGTAAACGTCTCACTGACGGCAATCTTCACTGCAAAATGAAATCGCAGACGCTTGACGCTGAAAGGTCAAAAGCGCACAAGAAAATCATGTCTGAGATTCGATCCATCTGTGTTTATTGCGGCTCGTCTACGGGCCTGAATCCCATCTATCGCGAAGCGGGCGTCACGCTCGGCCGGTCCATCGCCGAACATGGTCTGCGCCTTGTTTATGGCGGTGGCACGCGCGGCATCATGGGCGCGGTTGCGCAAGGCGTGATGGAGGCCGGCGGCGAAGTCACCGGCATCATTCCGACCTTCCTGCTCGACAAGGAAGCGAGCCTTGAAAAGGCCGAACAGCTCACCGAACTTATCGTCGTGGGTGACATGCATGAGCGCAAACACCTCATGTTCCAGAAGTCGGATGCGTTCGTCACCCTTCCCGGTGGCATCGGCACGGTTGAGGAAATCGTGGAAATGATGACCTGGGCGCAGCTCGGCAAGCATCGCAAGCCGATGGTGTTCGCTAACATCAACAACTTCTGGCAGCCTATGCTTTCGCTTCTTGAGCACATGACGACCGAAGGCTTCCTGCACACCGCACATCAGGTGAAGCCGTTGGTCATCGACAAGGCGGAGGACATCGTTCCCGCCATTATCGCTGCCAACGGCAAGGCGCATGAAGGCGACCAGAAGATCATCGAAAAGATGTGATTGCGGCTTTCGCCCAAAACACAAAACCGAGTAACAAGGGCGGAGTGATCCGCCCTTAATTTTATCCGGGAGGGGTTGATGAAGACGATCGGGCTTATAGGCGGGATGAGCTGGGAAAGCTCGCAGGAATATTATCGCATCATCAATCAGGAAATCCGCACACGGCTCGGCGGCACGCACTCCGCCAAGAGCCTGATGTGGTCGATGGATTTTGGTGAAATCGAGCAGCTTCAGCATCAAGGCAAATGGGACGAGCTGACCAGACTCATGATCGAGGCCGCGCAGAACCTTGAAAAGGGTGGCGCGGATTTCATCCTGATCTGCACCAACACCATGCATAAAATGGCCGCTGACGTTGAAAACGCCACATCGATCCCCCTTGTGCATATTGCTGACCCGACGGCGGAGAAGATCAAGGCCGCAGGCTTGTCCAAAGTCGGGCTCCTAGGCACCGCCTTCACGATGGAGCAGGATTTCTACAAAGGCCGCCTCGCAGTCAAACATGGGCTTGAGGTTCTGACGCCCGACGATGCCGGCCGCAAAACCGTGCATGACATCATCTATCACGAGCTGGTCGTCGGCGAAGTACGCGATGCGTCACGAGAAAAATACCGCGCCGTCATCAATCGTCTGGTTGAGCGCGGGGCCGAAGCCATCATTCTCGGCTGCACCGAAATCATGCTGCTCATCGGTCAGCAGGATAGCCCCGTGCCGGTGTTTGACACAACGCAACTGCATGCAGAAGCGGCAGTGGATTGGGCTTTGATTTAAACGCTCACTTCTTCACCAGCGTCGCCACAGCTTCAACATGTGGCGACCAGAGGAACTGGTCAATCGGCGTGACACGCGTGACGCGATAGCCGCCCTTCACCAGAATGGCGAGGTCGCGGGCGAGCGTCACCGGATTGCACGAAACCGCGACAACCTTCTCCACCTTGGATTTTGCCAGTTCAAGCGCCTGTTCTTCCGCACCTGCTCGCGGCGGATCGAAAACCACGGCGTTATAAGGCAGCAACTCCTTCGGCATCAGCGGACGGCGGAACAGGTCGCGACGTTCAACTGAAACGGGCTTCAATCCCTGCACATGGCGCACGCCACGGTCGAGAGCTGCGAGAGCCAGCGCGTCGTTTTCAACGGCATGAACTGCACTTTTTTCTGCAATCCGCAGCGCAAATGTGCCGACACCGCAGAACAAGTCCGCCACACGCTTGGCCTTACCGACATGGTCCAGAACAAGCTGCACCATCGCTTCTTCAGCATCGGTCGTTGCCTGCAAGAAACAGCCGGGCGGAACCGGAACCGGCACCTTGCCGAAATGGATGAGCGGCTTCTTCGGCTCCACGATGATCTCGCCCTCATGCGAAAGGCGCGCAAAGCCCTTTTTCATGACAAGCGCGGTCAGCGCGCGCCGTTGCTCATCGCTCAACTTGCCGCAACCGCTTGCCGCAAGATCAAGGCCGGATTCCGTCTGCGTCGCTGCCAGCTTGAACGGCTTGGAACCGGGTGCAATCAAGGCCCCGACTTCACGCAGGTCGTCAAGTCGCACAATGATTTCCGGCACCGTGACCGCACATTCAACAATATCGATGATTTCATGGCTGAGGTGACGGTTGAAGCCGAGCAACACGCCCTTCTCCTTCTTGCGCGCCGCAAAAACAGCACGGCGGCGTGTCCGCGGCTGGCAAGCCACCAGCGGTGCAACCTCCGCGTCGATCCCCCTGCCCTTCAGCGCGGAGACAACCAGTTCTCGCTTCCACAGGCGATAGGGTTCATCCTGCCAATGCTGCAGCGCGCAGCCGCCGCAATCCTCGAAATGCTGGCAGGCAGGCGCCTGCCGTTCAGGCGATGTTTCGAGAAGCGCCATAACCGTCGCGCGGTTCTTGTCGCGCGCAACATTGGCCACTTCACCCGGCAGTGTGAAAGGCACATAAATCTGGCCATCAGGAAGGTTGGCGACGCCATCGCCGCCCGCACCAATCGAGCGGATTGTTATTTGCCCCATTGTCTGCGTTGTCATCGGTCCTTCTTTCCTGCCAGGAGATATTCACGATTGCCATCGCCGCCTTCGATGGGCGACGGGCAGAGGCCGAGCGCGCGCCAGCCGGGCAGCGTCTCAAGCCATGATTTCAGTTCTTCTGCTATGCGTTCGCCATCTTTCGGATCGCGCAAAATGCCGCCCTTGCCGATAGCCTCGCGGCCCGCTTCAAATTGCGGCTTTACGAGAAGCGCGCAGATAGCACCTTTTTGCGCAAAGGCCAATGCCGGAGGCAAGGCGAGTTTCAGCGAAATGAAACTCACGTCCGAAACCACGCAATCGATTTCGCGTCCATCGAGATGGGAAAGTTCCAGAGCACGAGCGTTGAGCCCTTCCTTGTTGGTGACGCGTGGATCGGCGCGCAGGGTCTCGTGCAACTGGTCGTGGCCGACATCGATGGCAAGAACATGACTTGCGCCGCGCTCCAGCAAAACTTGCGTGAAACCGCCTGTCGAGGCACCGATGTCGAGTGCCGTGCGCCCCTTCACATCAAGCTCGAAATGGTCAAGCACCGCGATAAGCTTCAAGGCAGCGCGAGAAACATAAGCACTCGCCGGATCATCCACGGCGATCTTTGCGGTGCGCAAAACCGTCTGGCCCGACTTGGTGACGGGCTTGCCGTCCACCTTGACCGTGCCGCGCTGGATTGCATCACGCGCCCGCGAACGCGTTGCAAACAGTCCAAGCTCCACCAGCAGCTGATCGAGCCGCAGGTTCTTGTCGCTCGTTTCTCCGCTCATCGGTCAGGCGCTAAACGGCGCTGCAACGGCCTCGCGGCCAAGAGCTGCAAACACCGCATGCACGATGCCTGTCCGGTCAAGACCGGCCTCGGCATACATGGCATCCGGCTTGCCGTGGTCCTGATAAGTATCCGGCAAGGTCAAAGCCCGCACCTTGAGGCCACGATCCAGAAGGCCGTCAGTCGCAAGGAATTGTAGCACGTGGGAAGCAAAGCCACCGACAGCGCCCTCTTCCACCATAACCAGCACTTCATGTTCGCGTGCCAGAAGACGGATCAGATCGTGGTCGAGTGGCTTGGCAAAGCGCGCATCGGCAACTGTGGTGGAAAGACCGGCAGCACCCAGCTCATCGGCGGCGGCAAGACATTCCTGCAAGCGCGTTCCGAAGGACAGCAGAGCAACCTTCGTGCCTTCGCGCACGATGCGGCCCTTGCCGATTTCGAGCAGTTGTCCACGCTCTGGCAGGTCAACACCGACACCATCGCCGCGCGGATAGCGGAAAGAGATCGGGCCTTCATCATATTCGGCAGCCGTGCGCACCATATGGCGCAGTTCGGCTTCATCCGATGCAGCCATCACTACAAAACCGGGAAGAGCTGCGAGAAAGCCCGTATCGAAGGAGCCTGCATGGGTCGGGCCATCGGCACCAACCAGTCCGGCGCGATCAATGGGGAAGCGCACCGGCAGATTCTGGATCGACACGTCATGCACGACCTGGTCGTAACCACGCTGCAGGAAGGTGGAATAGATCGCGCAGAAGGGCTTATAGCCCTCGCTGGCCAGACCGGCGGCGAAGGTTACCGCATGTTGCTCGGCAATACCGACATCGAATGTGCGCTGCGGAAACACTTCGCCGAAGAGATCAAGCCCGGTGCCCGATGGCATGGCAGCGGTGATCGCCACTATTCTGTCGTCGTGACGGGCTTCTTCGATCAGGCTCGTGCCGAAAATCTTGGTGTAGCTCGGTGCATTTGCAGGCGGCTTCGACTGCTTGCCGGTGATGACGTCGAACTTGTTGACGCCGTGATATTTGTCGGCGGCAGCTTCTGCGGGCGCATAGCCCTTGCCCTTCTGTGTCACCACATGAATGAGCACCGGGCCTTCCTGCGTATCGCGTACGTTTTTCAGGATCGGCAGCAGATGATCCAGATTATGGCCGTCGATAGGACCGACATAGTAGAAGCCAAGTTCCTCGAACAGGGTGCCGCCTGTAAAGAAGGCACGCGCATATTCTTCCGATTTGCGAGCCTTGTCCTGCAAAAACTTCGGCAGTTTCTTGGCGACCTGCTTGGCGGCCTCGCGAACGCTGCGATAGGTCTTGCCGGAGACAAGACGCGCCAGATAGGCGCTCATCGCACCGGTCGGCGGCGCAATCGACATATCATTATCGTTGAGGATGACAATGAGGCGCGCGTCGAGCGCACCAGCATTATTCATAGCCTCATAGGCCATGCCTGCCGACATGGAGCCATCGCCAATGACGGCAATAACATTGCGCTTTTCGCCCGAAAGATCGGATGCGACCGCCATGCCGAGGCCAGCGGAAATCGATGTCGATGAATGTGCAGCACCGAACGGATCATATTCACTTTCAGTACGCTTGGTGAAACCCGAAAGACCGCCGGTCTGGCGCAATGTGCGGATACGGTCGCGGCGCCCGGTCAAAATCTTGTGCGGATAAGCCTGATGACCAACGTCCCAGATGATACGGTCGTGCGGCGTGTCGAAGACATGGTGCAATGCCACTGTTAGCTCCACCACTCCCAGTCCCGCTCCCAGATGCCCGCCGGTGGTTGAAACCACGTCGATCAGCTCTGCACGCAATTCCTGCGCGAGCTGCGGCAGATCAGATTCCGGCAATGCGCGCAGGGCTTCCGGGATCGGTGCCTTGTCAAGCAATGGGGTCGTGGGTCGGGACATTAAAACAACCTGTTTCTGGTTCGGTTTTGTTGTCGGTATAGCAGCAACGCGACAGGATCAAGCAGGGCGGGACATCGTGTCCTACAGCGGGAGGCAATCCACATTATTCAGGCAGAGGTATGAAATCCATCTCGTCACCGGGCACGATGTCGAAACGCCCGCTGCGCCATTCTTCCTTGGCCTGCTCTATCCTCTCTCGCGATGAGGATACGAAGTTCCACCATACATAGCGCTTCGAGCCGAGAGTTGCACCGCCAAAAAGCATAATATGAGCACCTTCCGGCCCGGCCTGCACGACAATATCGTCGCCAGGGCGGAATGCCAGCAAACGGTCCGGCGGGAAGACCTCACCGCCAATGCCGACATTGCCCTGCAGCGTATAGATGGCGCGTTCTTCGGCCACGGGCGGGATCGGAAAGCGCCCGTTCGGTTCTATACGAATATCCGCATAAAGCGTATCGGCGTGCTGGATCACCGGAGACTTCAGCCCCAGCATGGAACCCATGATCAGCCGACCGGAGAAATCGCGATCCTCCATCACCGGCAGTTCTGGCGCATTGGTGTGAAAAAATTCCGGGCTGATTTCTTCCAGCGCATCGGGCAGCGCGAGCCAGGTCTGAATGCCGGAAATGGACAGTGGCCCGTTGCGCTCCTCTTCTGGCGATCGTTCGGAATGCACGATGCCACGACCGGCGGTCATGAGGTTCACGTCACCGGGACGAATAACCATTTCGGTCCCGAGACTGTCTCTGTGGCGGATATGTCCGTCAAACAGATAGGTCACGGTCGAAAGTCCGATATGCGGGTGCGGGCGCACATCCAGCGCATCACCATCCCTCAGAACGGCGGGTCCCATGCGATCAAAGAAAATGAACGGTCCGACCAGACGGCGGCGCACCGTCGGCAAGGCTCGCCGCACTTCCAGTCCACCGATGTCGCTTGTGCGTGGAATGACCAGCGTTTCAATGCTGTCTACCGACGTCTTGTCGCCAAGAACCGGATCAGGACACGGAAAGAAACTCATGCAACGCGACTCCAGCTATTGCTCTACAACGCTTATATAAGCGGCGCCGTCATTTTATCGAATGTAGCCCCAAAACAAAACCGCACCGACAAGCGGTGCGGTTCGATCACGATTTAAGTACCGTCAGCGTCCCTGCAACAGCTTGGAAAGCGAGCTGGCGTCAGGTACCTGTCCGTTGGTCGTCAGCTTGTCCACCAATCCCGGCAGAACCTGCGACAGCTGATCCAGAAGTTCCTGCTGGTCGATACCGGCGTGCTGAGCAATTTCGCTCAGTGTTTTCTGGCCGATTGCGTCGCCAAGCTGGCCCGGCTCGATTGAATGATTGGTTCCCTGGCCGACCCAGGAATCCACCTTTTCACCGAGGCCAGCCTGTTTCAACTGATCAAGGAGGCCGCCAAGACCGCCGCCCAGTGAACCCGGAGCCGAGGGAGCTGCTGAGGCATTTCCGGCAGCCGCACCGCCAAGCAAGCCACCAAGCCCGCCAAGGATACCGCCGAGCAGGCCGCCGCCCGCTTGCGACTGATCCGGTACTGGTATGGGCTGCGCCTGAGTGGCCTCCGTCTCTTCGCTATTACCCTTCAGCATCTTGCCGATCAGCAGGGCGCCGAGCGCAATCAGAACCGGTTTCGCGAGGCTTCCGCCGGGAATGGGCGAATTGCCTGAGTTGTCGTCATAACTTCCCATCACACGATACTCCCTGTTATCCGATGCCAACTGTGCATTCGGTAAGTTAAAGTTAAATGGGTTTCCCGATTTGACAAGCATTATACCTTGCAAATTTTATAGCAGTGTGAAAATTTCCTAAGTGCGTGATGCAAAAGTGTATTTACGCATCGGGAGATATTAGATGTCTGTTATAAGCTGGATAATACTAGGCTTGATTGCCGGCTTCATCGGCAGCAAGATCGTTAATAAAAGTGGCCAGGGCCTGTTCCTGGATATTGCTCTCGGCATTGTCGGCGCCATTGTCGGCGGTGTGATCTCGTCTCAGCTTTTTGGACGTGGCGTCACTGGCGCATTCGATCCGATCAGCCTTGTTATCGCGATCATCGGCTCAATAATCGTGTTGTGGGTATACCACGCAATTACCGGCAAGCGTTCCATCGGCTGATGTGATAGTTACAGATTTCAGGCTCCGGCTCGTCCGGAGCCTTTTTAGTTCTGTCGGCCGAAAGACCTGCCAATCCATGAGCTTTCTGGAACCATATATTGCAGCCTATGGCGCGCTCGCGCTTTTCGTAATCGTATATTTTGAATCTTTCGGCGCACCCTTGCCCGGTGAAAGCGCCCTTATAGCAAGCTCGCTGCTTGCCTTGCATGGAACGCTCAATATCGAAGCCGTACTGATTGCCGTATTCATCGGCGCCGTACTTGGCGATTGCACCGGATACCTGATCGGCCGTTTCGGTGGCCGCCGCCTGATCCTGCGATACGGGCACCTCGTCAAGCTGACGCCTGAACGGCTGGAACAGTTCGAGAAACTTTTCGACAGCAAGGGAATTTACGTGGTCGCGACGGCGCGTTTCGTCGTGCTCCTGCGACAGCTCAACGGCATCGTTGCGGGTTCGATGAAAATGAACCCGCTGCATTTTCTGGCGGCCAATATCGTCGGAGCTGCAGGATGGACACTGGTCTGGGGCCTAGGTCCCTACATGCTGAGCGGGATTCTCGCGCCTTATGTCACCCAGCTCAAAACGCTGTTCTGAGCAGAATTATTGGACCAGTCTATTCCGGATCGAGCGGTTCGGTTCCGACCGGCTGACCGTCGCGGCCAATGCGAATCTTCTCCACCTTGTCCTCGGCAGACTTCAGAAGCGTGTCGCAATGCTTTTTCAGAGCCTCGCCACGCTCATAGATGCGAATGGACTCTTCCAGCGGCACGTCGCCCCGCTCCAGATCGTCGACGATCTTCTCAAGCTGCTTCAACGCATCCTCGAAGCTCATTACTGCAATGTCGGCGTTGGACGGTTCGGTTACCATGATTCATCCTTTCAACAGCCGCGTAATATGCGTAGACGCGGACTGCGACAAGCCCTCTAGATCATATCCACCTTCAAGCACACTCACTAGCCGGTGATCGCAGAACCTTTCTGCCCGCTCCATGAGTTTGCCCGTCGCCCAGTCAAAATCCGCTTCGTCAAGATTGAGCTCGGCAAGCGGATCGCGAAAATGAGCATCGAAGCCCGCCGAAATAAGGATCAAATCTGGCCGGAAATTGTCCAAAGCGGGCAATACACGACTATTAAATGCCTCGCGGAATTCGCGGCTTCCCGTATCGGGGGAAAGCGGTGCATTGAAGATGTTGCCGACGCCGGTTTCGTCCTTCGACCCCGTTCCGGGATATAAAGGAAACTGATGCGTCGAACAGAACAGAACGCTTGGATCGTCCTTGAAAATATCCTGCGTTCCGTTGCCGTGATGGACATCCCAATCGACGATGGCGACACGTTCCGCGCCGTGACGCTGCTGTGCATGACGGGCCGCAATCGCAATATTGTTGAAAAGGCAAAAGCCCATCGCAGTGGAAAGCTCGGCATGATGTCCCGGCGGGCGGGCTGCAACGAACACGTTGTTTGCAGCACCGGAAAAGACATCATCGACCGCCGCTGTCGCCGCACCAATCGCCGTTAGCGCTGCATCCAGACTTTTCGGGCTGACATAGGTGTCGCCGTCAAGCTTCACCACGGGCGCTGGCACTTCCTCGTCCGAAGCAGGCTCCGGTATTCCGGCGCGTATGGCTTCCAGATGCTTTTCCGGATGGGCAAGCAGCACTGACGCCTCGTCGCCGCGCGGCGCTTCCACCCGGTCAAGCCGATAGAAATCCGGCCCCTCCAATTCGCTCATCAAGGCACGGATACGATCCGGGCGCTCGGGATGGCCGGGTGGGGTCAGATGTTCGAGATAGATCGGATGCCAGTAAAGCCGTGTCGTCATCGATTCACTATAGCATCTCACTGGCGCATGACCATGACGGTCATGCGCCAGCTTTGTCTGAAGGAGATTAGATGATTTCCGTACGGGCGATGTGGATGCCGAAACCTTCAAGGCCGACATAGTGACGCTCACGCGATGCCAAAAGCACAATCGACGTGATTCCGAGATCCTTCAATATCTGCGCACCAAGGCCGATCTGACGCCATTCCTCTTCGCGGGCAACCGCTTCGGCATGGCTTTCATGCTCGCTCTGGATCGCGTCACGGGCGCGGGTGTCGTGGTGATCGGAACGCACGCCAACAGAACCTTCGCGCAGATAGACCAGTACGCCGCGACCTTCCTTGCCCATCTTTTCCATGATGGCATCGAGATTGCTGCCGCCTTTGCCAAAAACATCGTTCAGCACATCTTCGCGATGCAGGCGGACCGGCACTTCCTCGCCGTCACGAATATCGCCGAACACGACGGCTACGTGCTGCATGGGTTCCCATGGCAGTTCGTAGGTGTAGGCATGGGCCGCACCTGCACAGGTCTTGACCGGTGCATCACCAACGCGCTTGACCAGCGTTTCCTTGCGCTGGCGATAGGCGATGAGGTCGGCGACCGTAACCCGATGCAGCGTGTGCTTTTCAGCAAAGGCCTTCACGTCCGGACCACGCATGACGGAACCGTCATCGTTGACCAGTTCGCAGATAACGCCGATGGGCGGCAGGTTTGCGAGCTTGCAGAGGTCGACAGCGGCTTCCGTATGGCCGGAGCGCATCAAGACGCCGCCTTCGCGGGCAACCAGCGGAAAAATATGGCCGGGACGCACAAAATCCGAAGCACCGGCATTCGGGTTCGCCAGATTGCGCACGGTCAGCGTGCGGTCTTCTGCCGAAATGCCGGTCGTCGTGCCATGGCGGTAGTCAACCGTCACAGTGAACGCTGTTGTGTGAGCGGATTCGTTTTCGGCAACCATCGGCGCAAGGTTGAGACGCTTGGCTTCGTCGCGAGTCATCGGCGTACAGACGATGCCGGACGTATGGCGGACGATGAAGGCCATCTTTTCGGGCGTGCAATGCACGGCGGCAACAATCAGGTCGCCTTCGTTCTCGCGCCCGTCATCATCCATGACCACAACGATTTCGCCGCGTTCGAAAGCGCGAAGCGCATCCACGACCTGTTTCTGGTTATAGCTCATTTCGACCTCTATGTGTCAGGCAACCAACGGGCCCTATCGTCGGTCAGATATGGCCAATATGGCCGAATTCAATCAGATGCGGCCAGTCTGGCCCCAAATTGTTTAGACGCGGCCAGTTTGGCCCCAAGTTAGTCAGACGCGGCCAGTCTGGCCGCGGTGACGCAGATAATGATCTGCAATCGCACAGGCCACCATCGCCTCGCCGATCGGTACGGCACGAATACCCACACACGGATCGTGACGACCCTTGGTCATCACATCCACTTCCTTGCCGTCCTTGTCGATGGAGCGGCGCGGGGTCAGGATCGACGAGGTCGGTTTGACGGCGAAACGCGCCACAACCGGCGCACCAGTCGCAATGCCACCGAGAATCCCGCCAGCATGGTTGGACAGGAACAGCGGCTTGCCGTCATTGCCCATCCGCATTTCATCGGCGTTTTCTTCGCCGGTCAGGCGGGCAGCTTCAAAACCGTTGCCGATCTCCACTCCCTTGACCGCATTGATCGACATCAGCAGGCTGGCAATATCCTGATCGAGCTTGCCGTAGATCGGCGCCCCGATACCAGCAGGCACACCTTCAGCAATAATCTCGATGACTGCGCCGACCGACGATCCGCTCTTGCGAATGCCATCAAGATAGTCTGCAAACAACTCGACCGAACCGGCATCCGGCGAGAAGAAAGGGTTGTTGTCCACTTCCGACCAGTTCCAGCGACGGCGGTCGATACCGTGCACACCCATGGCCACCAGCGCACCCTTGACCTCAAGCCCCGGCACGACCTTGCGCGCTATGGCGCCTGCTGCCACACGAGCTGCCGTTTCGCGCGCCGACGAACGTCCGCCGCCGCGATAGTCGCGAATGCCGTATTTGACGTCATAGGTATAATCGGCGTGGCCCGGACGATATTGACGGGCAATCTCGCCATAATCCTTCGAGCGCTGATCGGTGTTCTCGATCATCATCGAGATCGGTGTGCCAGTCGTCGTCATGGTCACGCCGTCGTCGCCCAGAAGAACACCGGAAAGCACGCGCACCTGATCCGGTTCGCGGCGCTGCGTCGTATATTTGGACTGGCCGGGCTTGCGCTTGTCGAGATAGGCCTGAATTTCGGCTTCTGTGAACGTGATGCCGGGCGGGCAGCCGTCAACAACGCAACCGAGCGCCAGACCGTGGCTTTCGCCCCAGGTGGTTACGCGGAACAGATGACCGAAACTATTGTGAGACATGCGCGACGCCTGAATAAATTGTCCTTGTCCGGAGCGGGTCAAGGAGAGAGCAGCTACTTTACGGCCCGGTTTTATTGAGCTTTTTGACGCCGGTCAAATCAAGCTCCTTGAGGACGTAAAATTTCCTTCTGAAGTTCGATATCCGGCATTTTTTTTGACACATTCCGCACGCTACACTGTGGGATATCCGGCGCAACGCGCTGAAAATCGCAATCACGACAATCGTGTCGAATCGGTCAGGCGACAACCCAACCCGAGGCACAACCAAAGGAACGGAAAGTCATGCATTATCTGGTCGGATTAATTCTCATCGTGGCGTCGCTTTTCTCGACGGTAGCGATGGCAGACGATGCCGAAGGCAAGATCACCGGTATCAACAAGGACAGCGAAACCATAACACTCGATGACGGCCAGACATACAAGCTGCCCGGTGAGTTCGATTACAGCGCGATCAACAAGGGCATGAAGGTCCTTATCATTTATGACATGGTCGACAGCACGCGCTTCATCACCGACATTCAGGAAGCGCCGTAAGCACGCCCCCAGAAAGAGAATGAGCGGCTCATAAGCCGCTCTTTTCATGTGGGCTGAAACCAGCCACTTCTGACAACACGCGCCCAATCGGCGCGACCGTTGTTCTCCGCCATCCGGACCATCCGCGCCGTATCGTAGGGAATATTGCGCAGGGTTATCTGCCAGCCAGACCCGGTCTGTTCGATGACAGCGTAGGATGCATTGGGATTGCCGGTCTGGACGACGTGCGGAACCGGATGATCGTCGTCGTAACCGGGGCAACCCACGCTTCCCGGATTGACCAGCATTCGCCCATCTCCCAGGCGAACGATCCTCGGCGTGTGCGTATGCCCGCAAAAGATCAGCGATGCAGCTATATCTTCAGCTTCGGCCTCGATCTCATCTCGGGTTCGCAGAACGACTTCGCCGTTCGCGATGACTTTCTCCATCCAGTAAGTGGTATCGCTTGACGGTGTCCCGTGGCAGATGAATATCCGTCCATCGGCCAGAGACTGCGATGCCGGCATTGCAAGCAGCCATTCGATGTGTCGGTCATCAAGCTGCTCGCGCGCGACCCGATCCGACGGCCCCATATCTGCGAGCGGCTTTTCGACAAGCCAGCGATCATGATTGCCACGAATGCAGATCATTTCTCGCGCCATCAGCATATCTGCTGTCTCACGCGCGGCCAAAGGACCACTTAGATGATCGCCGAGATTGATAATCGTCTGGATTTGCAAAGCATCGATATCGGCCAGCACTGCAGCCAAGGCGTCACTGTTACCGTGAATATCCGATATGACCGCGAAACGTTCGAAGGACATAAAACGCCTCCACCGCTGGCAAAATTATGTTTACGGTCACTATAGACTGATTTGCGGGATCAAACCCACTCCAGCTTGCCGTTTGCAAACTTCAGAATCTTATCTTGTGGGATGGAAAGATTGGCAGCGGCATGGCCGTCCATGTTCCCGTAGAGGTAAAACAGCGTGCGGATGCAGCCACCATGCGTCACGCAGATAGTCGGCCATTCCACGGCTTCCACCCAGCGCCCTATGCGGCGCGACAGGCCCATATAGCTCTCGGCGGTTGTGCCCGGCGGCACGAAATTCCACTTGTCGCGGGCGCGCGCTTCCAGAAGGTCTTCACGCTCCCTGGCAATGTCTTCCATCATGAAGCCCTGCCAGTCGCCGAAATTGACTTCCATCAGTTGTGGATCGGTGCGGTATTCATACGGATCAAGACCCATGCGCAAACGGATACGTTCCATCGTCTCGCGCGTGCGTCGCAGCGGGCTTGCAACGAAGTCGAAGCCTGCACCCTCGCCAATCAGCGATTTCAGCATATCGCCGTTGCGGTCGGCCTGGCTGCGCCCATTATCGTTGATATCGATATCAAGCTGCCCCTGAATACGCTGCGAAACATTCCAGTCTGTCTCGCCGTGACGCGAAAAGTAGATGATCTCCCGAGCCACAGCCCTACCCCTATCTGCCGCCAATGAATAATCTGGATAACTTCCCCGCAGCGGGAAAGACAAAGAAAAATCCCGAAAAGCCGGTCAGCCTTTCGGGATTTTGTATTCGCTGCTTCAGTCTTTCACGACCGAAATATCCGGAGCGTCAACCGCTTTCATGCCAATGACATGATAGCCGCTATCCGCGTGGTGAACTTCGCCAGTCACCGAACGGGACAGGTCGGAAAGGAAATAGAGGCCGACATCGCCCACTTCCTCGATGGTGACGGTACGGCGCAGCGGCGCATTGTATTCGTTCCACTTGAGGATATAGCGGAAGTCACCGATGCCCGAAGCGGCAAGCGTCTTGATCGGGCCAGCCGAGATTGCATTGACGCGGATGTTCTGGGGGCCGAGATCGACGGCGAGATACTTCACGCTTGCTTCGAGAGCAGCCTTGGCAACACCCATGACATTGTAGTTCGGCATGACCTTTTCGGCGCCGTAATAGGTCAGCGTCAAGATGGAGCCGCCGTCCGCCATCAGCTTTTCCGCGCGACGCGAAATAGCCGTCAGCGAATAGACCGAGATCAGCATCGTGTTGGTGAAGTTGGCTTCCGACGTATCGACATAACGACCCGTCAGCTCATCCTTGTCGGAAAAGCCGATGGCATGCACCACGAAATCGAGCTTGCCCCACTTCTTTTCAAGCGTCTCGAAAACAGCGTCCATGCTGGCAGCATCTGCCACATCGCAATGTCCTGCCACGAATGCGCCAAGCTCTTCAGCCAGCGGTTCGACACGCTTCTTCAATGCATCGCCCTGATAGGTGAATGCGAGCTCTGCGCCTGCATCACGAGCGGCCTTGGCAATACCCCATGCGATGGAGCGGTTGTTGGCGACGCCCAGAATCAATCCACGCTTGCCCTGCAACAAACCTGACTGTGCGGTCATTAGGGGTCCTCATTGAAAACAATTAACTTGTTGCCCTATCGCACAGGCTCGGCTCTCCTTCAAGCAATTGCAGTGAAAAAGCCGGGCATTGTCACTTTACTGCCGCAAAGAGACAACACCCGGCTTTAAACGATTGAAGTCGAGTTTTGGTTAAGCCTGTGCCGCGATTGAGCATTTTCAGGGCGTGATGCGTTAGCATCTCAGCGCCCTGGTATCAGGCGACTCTGCGCTTTTGCAGGAATTCTTCCAGTTCCTTGTCGCCGCCTTCCGGCAGCATGATCCGCACATGAACGTAGAGATCGCCGCGCCCATCAGCTTTCAACGGGAGGCCTTTTTCTTTCAGGCGCAGCACGCGATCGGAACTCGACCAGGCCGGAATTTTGACTGCGATACGCCCATCCAGCGTTTCGACTTCCTGCTTGCCGCCCAGAACCGCATCGGCAAGCTCGACCGGCAGATCTACATGGACATCACGTCCTTCGAGGCGAAACCGCGGATGTGCCTTGAAGTGTATCGTGACCAGCGCATCGCCTGCCGTTCCGCCCATCAACGGCTCGCCCTGCCCTTTCAGGCGAATGGTCTGACCGTCTTCAACGAATCTCGGCAACTTGATCTTCAGGTGCTTGCCATTCGGGAAGATCGCCTCGACCTTCTCCGCACCGGCCGCCTGCTCCAGCGTAATATTAATAGACGCGGAAAGGTCAGCTCCCTTGGCCGGGCCGCGCTGACGCGCACCACCACCAGCACGGGCGCCTCCACCGAAAGCGCCGCCGAAAAGGTCGTTCAGAATATCATCCGCGCCGCCGAAACCGCCGCCTTGCTGAAAGCCGCCGGGACCAGAACGGAATTCAAAGTGACTGTTGCCGTCGCCACCTTGCCGGAAACCGGCAAACGGGTCGCCATGAGCGCCGCCGAAGCCCTGTCCGCCGGTGAAACCCTGAAAGGCAGGCTTGCCTTCGGCATCGATCTCGCCCCGGTCAAACTGACCACGCTTGTCCTTGTCGCCCACAATTTCATAGGCCTGGTTCAGTTCTGCAAAACGCTCCTGCGCTTTCGGATCATCCTTGTTCTGATCCGGATGGTGCTTTTTGGCCAGTTTGCGAAAAGCCGATTTTATTTCCTCGGGCTTCGCCGTTTTGGCGACGCCCAGCACGCTATAGGGATCGCGCATATAGTTCCTCTTTCAGGAAAATAACTATGAGATGAGTAAGACTCGTTGCCCATAATATGCGCATATGGCCGGAAAAGTTCCAGTCAGGCCGGGCTTTTCTTTTTAAATGGGCGCGAACGAAGTCACGGTCCATTGACCGCCACGCTGCATGCAGGTTTCGCCGCGATAGATGGAAACACCGTCAAAAGCTTCACGCGAGGTTTCGAATTCGCGGCAAAGCTGGTTGTTCTTGCTGTTCTCGGCAATGGTGGTGATCGTGCCCTGGCTGCCTGTATCGGGATTGGCCCACGGTACGGGCTTCTTGCCCCATTCCGTGAAATTGAGGGCTGAAACAACGTTCCTGATCGCGGATTGGTCGGAAAGCTTGCCAGTATCGGTCTCAACCGGCTGCGGCTGTTTCACCGATCCGGTGATCGTGGAAGAATCGGGAACGGCCTTTTCAATGCTCACGCCACCCATGGCGCAACCGGCAAGCGAGAGGATGCATATGCCAATCACGGCCTTGCGCAGCGCATTTGCGCGGCAGCTCAGGCTCCAGAGATTGTCCTTGTGGCGAAGCGTCTCGACAGCCAACGCTATTCCCTTATTTTTACACGCTAAAGATGCAGGGATTATGAGTGAACTTGAGTTAACAAGCAGTGTGCCGGAAAGGTAAACAAATCGGAATCAGAGCACAACGCCCAACTCCGCACTTTATTCAGCCATCAAACGATGTGCCCGGTTTTCTGCATCCGGTTCGAGAAAGACCAATCAACCGGCAGCTCGTTGCCAGTCCGAAAATGAAGAGTGCGGCGCGTTCACCGTCGCCGTGCGTGTTGCGTAGCCGTTCCGGCCAGCCTGCTTTACCTTGTAAAGCGCGAGATCGGCCCGGGCAAAAACGTCAAGGTCACTCGTTTCGTTGTCGCGTTCCTCACTGGCAATGCCGATACTGACAGTCATGGCGAGTTTCTGTCCATTGAAGGCAAGCGGGGCATCGTTGATCGCCCTGACGATGTCGCGTGCGATTTCCGTCGCTTCCTGCTCGTCCATCTTTGTCAGCAGAATGGAAAACTCATCACCGCCGAGACGTGCCAGCACACCGCGCCGATTAAGGACGTCGACCGCCACATCGGCAAAATGCACGAGCGCCTGATCGCCCAGCGCATGACCATAGGTGTCGTTCCATTGTTTGAAATTATCGATGTCGATCAGCATGACGCTATAGGCTGTACCGTCCTCGCTGAACGCCAACTCCGCCCTTGCGAGTCTTTTCATGAAATGACGGCGGTTCGGAAGCCCGGTCAGCTCGTCCGTTTCTGCTACCTTGGCCATATCGCCATGCAAGCGGTTCATCGCCATGACGATAAAGCCGAAATTCCAGATCATGCCGCTATAGATCACACAGACAAGCGCATAGCTTTCGATGGTAAAATAGAGCGACTGATCGAACTCACCCACCCATGCGGCGATGTTCAGCGAGGTCTCAATGGCGTGCCCAATGATACCGAGCAAAAAGGCCATGATAGCAATCTGACCGCCGAGACCAATGCCCTTCTGCCGGGCCAGATAGAAAACCGTCATCCCCATGGGCACTGACTGTCCCACGGCATAAGCAATGTTGCGCCCCTGCCAGCTCGAATGAAATGCCGCCATGACGGCGAAACTTGCGAGCGATATTCCCATTGCCAGCCGCCAGCCGCCTTTGTGGCCATAGAAATAACGCGCACCAACCCAGGCAAGGCAGAAACCGTAAATGATGATGGTATTACCGGTGACCGCAGGCCAGAACGCGCCCTCATTACCCTGCAGCGAAAGCACGAAGCCTCCGACCAACAGAAGCGTCGTCGAAAGAAGCCAGATTCTGGCAGGCCGGAATTTGCGATAAGAGAAGGCGATAGCGGTCCAGATGATGCAGACCGTCAGCGAATTTAAGAGAATTACAATATAAAGCGTCAAAAAGTCGAGTTTTGGCATAGCCCCCACCTTGACCGGCGCCCTACAAGAAGTTGCCCGCTAAGTAAAGCCATGTCGAACCCTGCGACGACACATCCCGGCAAGACCATGGACAAAATGCCGGTTATGGAAGAAGCTCCCTCCCGACCCGCCCCATTGGGGTTTCTTTGGCGGGGATTCCCTTGCAGGATGATCCGCAAATTCCGACAGGCTTTTGAAATATCCAAAATGACAAACGCAAGCGACGACTTCACCGAATCCTCCCAGCCGTTCAAACTTTTTGCAGACTGGCTGACCGACGCCAAAGCGAGCGAACCGAACGATCCGAATGCGGTCGCGCTGGCAACAGTCGATCCCGACGGCCTGCCCAATGTGCGCATGGTGCTGTTGAAGGATTTCGACGAACAGGGGTTCGTCTTTTACACCAATTATGAAAGCACCAAGGGCAAGGAAATCCTGTCAGCGGAAAAGGCCGCGATGTGCTTCCATTGGAAGACGCTGCGCCGTCAGGTGCGCGTGCGCGGCGCGGTGGAGAAAGTCAGCGATGCCGAGGCCGATGCCTATTACGCTTCACGCCCGCGCGGCAGCCGCATCGGCGCCTGGGCATCCAAGCAGTCACGCCCGCTGGAAAGCCGTTTCGCGCTGGAAAAGGCCGTTGCGGAATATACCGCAAAATATGCCATCGGCGACATTCCACGCCCGTCCTACTGGTCGGGTTTCCGTATTCGTCCGGTCTCGATTGAATTCTGGCATGACAGGGCCTTCCGCCTGCATGACCGCGTTCTGTTCACACGTCCCGCACCTGAGGGCGACTGGAACAAGGAACGGCTTTATCCATGATCCCATAATAAGAAGGCCACCGGACACGGTGGCCTTCTTATTTATACCAGCGGCTTGACCGCCACCCAGAGACTTCCGAGAACAAGCCCGAGGAAAATCAGCCAGCCAACAATATTGTTGGATTTGAACAGTTTCAGGCACTGGTCGGGATTGTCGATATCGAGCACGATGATCTGACGATAAAGATGTACGCCCGCTGCGAGCAACCCAGCCAGTGCTGGCATCGGCACCTGTGCCACGGCAAAAGCGGCGGCAAAGAAGCCGATAGCACCACCATACAGGATCATCAGCGCCGTCTTGGTGTGCTTGCCGAACAGACGCGCCGTGGAGCGCACGCCCACCAGCGCGTCGTCTTCCTTGTCCTGATGCGCGTAGATCGTGTCATAGCCGATCGTCCACAGGATCGCGCCGATATAGAGAAGCACCGGCGCAAGGCTGAGTGAACCCTCCACCGCAGCCCAGCCCATGAGTGCGCCCCATGAGAACGCAAGACCAAGCACGAATTGCGGCCAGTTGGTAATGCGCTTCATGAAAGGATAAGCGGCGACGATCAGAAGCGAGAAAATGCCAAGCCCGATAGAGAACCAGTTGAACTGCAGCACCACCACAAGACCAACCAGCGCCTGCAGAACCAGAAAAATCTTGGCCTGACCACGTGTCACCTGCCCCGACGGCAGTGGCCTTGAACGCGTGCGATCCACCTTGTCGTCAATATCCTGATCGACAAGATCGTTATAGGTGCAGCCGGAGCCACGCATGGCAATGGCGCCGATCAGGAACAGAACGAGATGCCAGATCGAAGGCATGACGGCCCAGGCGCCATCGCCCGGCTTGGCGCCCGCACCTGCCACCAACGCTGCCGACCACCAGCATGGCCAGAGCAGGAGCTGCCATCCGATGGGACGATCCCAGCGGGCGAGCTGCGCATAGGGCCAGAGCCAGTGCGGCAGCAGCTTATAGACCCAATGGCCCGATGGAGCATCCTTTACACGCCCTTGCGCATTGCGTGACTGAATCGATCCGTGTAGTTCGGGCTGTGACATGGCGAAATCCTTGATATATGCAGCCATCACTATAACCCCGACGAAGACGGAGCAAGCAATGAGAGTTCTTTTAATCGGTTCTGGCGGTCGTGAACATGCTCTGGCCTGGAAACTGTCCGCTTCTCCGTCACTGACAAAACTCTATTGCGCTCCCGGCAATCCCGGCATTGCGACGATCGCAGAACTCGTCGACATCGGTGTCGATGACCATCAGGCTCTGATTGCCTTCGCCAAGGACAAGAAGATCGATCTCGTGGTGGTCGGGCCTGAAGCGCCACTGGTGGCTGGCCTTTCCGATGAAATGCGTGCCGAGGGTATCCGTGTGTTCGGCCCGTCCAAGGCTGCGGCACAGCTTGAAGGCTCGAAGGGTTTCACCAAGGATCTCTGCGCGCGCTTCGATATTCCGACAGGCGCTTATGGCCGCTTCAACAATGCGCCCAAGGCCAAGGCCTATATCCGCCAGCAGGGTGCGCCCATCGTCGTCAAGGCCGACGGGCTCGCCGCAGGCAAGGGCGTGATCGTTGCGATGACGCTCGATGAAGCGCTCGACGCCGTGGATGCCTGTTTCGAGGGCGCATTCGGTTCCGCCGGTGCCGAAGTGGTGGTTGAGGAATTTCTGGACGGCGAAGAAGCAAGCTTCTTCTGCATATGCGATGGCAAGACCGCCTTGCCGCTCGGCTCGGCGCAAGATCACAAGCGTGTCGGCGACGGCGACACCGGCCCGAATACAGGCGGCATGGGTGCCTATGCTCCAGCTCCGGTCATGACGCCGGAAATCGTCGAACGCACCATGCGCGAACTGATCGAACCGACCATGCGCGGCATGGCGGAAATCGGCGCGCCCTTCTCCGGCATTTTGTTCCTCGGCCTGATGATCGGCAAGGACGGCCCGAAGCTCATCGAATACAACACCCGTTTCGGTGACCCGGAATGCCAGGTGCTTATGATGCGCCTCAACAGCGACCTGCTCGCGCTCATCAATGCTGCCGTGGACGGCAAACTTGATGAAGTCTCGCTCGACTGGAAAAACCAGCCTGCGCTGACGGTTGTGATGGCTGCGGAGGGCTATCCGTCCAATGTGAAGAAGGGCAGCGTCATCCGCGATCTCGACAAGGTCGAAGGCATTGATGGCGTCAAACTCTTCCACGCGGGAACGGCGGAGAAGGACGGCAGCATCGTTGCCAGCGGAGGCCGCGTGCTCAACATCACTGCCATTGCCGACACGGTCGCCGAAGCACAGGCGCGCGCCTATGAAGCCGTAAAGCTCATCGACTGGCCGGAAGGCTTCTATCGCTCCGATATCGGCTGGCGCGCTGTCGAGCGGGAAACCCAAGCCGACAAGAAATAGCCTCGACAGCATTATCTGTAACCGCCGAGTTTCGGCCTCACAGGCGGACAATGCCTAGTGGATTGCATTTGACGTTTGATATCCGTCCGATATTAATCCCGTTTCAAACGTCAAATTCGAAAAATCCACGAGATTGTTCACCTCCGTACAAATGGCTGTGAAGCCGCAGCACAATATTGACGTTTACGTAATAAGCCGATAGCTCTTGTATTGAACAGCCAAAATGGCTCCTGCCGGATTGCATGAAGCACCGGCGCAGGGCGGGCTTCCGAGGAGAAGTCCGCGAAACATACTCGGAGGAAAGATGTATCGCGCGCCGGTTTCTGAAATTTCCCATACGCTGATGAAGGTTGCAGGGCTGGAGAAAGCCCTCGACGACAACCGCTTCCCCGAATTCTCCGCCGATCTTGCCGCTGCCATTCTGGAAGAAGCCGGCAAGTTTGCCTCAGAGCGCGTCGAGCCGCTGCGCATCACCGGCGACAAGCATGGCGCGACCGTCAAGGACGGCGTTGTCACCACCGCGCCGGGCTGGAAAGAGCTATATCGCGACTGGATCGAAGGCGGCTGGAACTCGCTGACCGGCACGCCGGAATATGGCGGTCAGGGCCTGCCCACGATGATGTCGGTGGCAGTGAGCGAAATGTGGAACTCCGGGACGCTTGCCTTCGCCATCGCGCCGACACTGACCATGGGCGCAGTCGAAGCGGTCGAAAAGCACGCCTCCAAGGAGTTGAAGGACATCTATCTCGAAAAGCTCATCAGCGGCGAGTGGATGGGCACGATGAATCTGACTGAACCGCACGCCGGTTCCGATCTTGGTGTAATGCGTACCCGTGCGGAACGTGCCGGTGACGGCAGCTACCGCATCTTCGGCCAGAAGATTTTCATCACCTATGGCGAGCATGACCTGACCGACAATATCGTGCATCTGGTGCTGGCGCGCCTGCCCGATGCCCCGGCCGGGACGAAGGGCATTTCGCTTTTCCTCGTACCCAAATTCCTCGTCAACGATGATGGCTCGCTTGGCCGCAGGAACGATCTGTTCTGCTCCGGCCTTGAGCACAAGATGGGCATCCATGCCTCGCCAACCTGCACCATGATCTATGGTGATGGTTTCGTGAAGGGTGAAGAACAGGGCGCGGTTGGCTACCTGATCGGCGAGGAAAATCGTGGGCTGGCCTGCATGTTCACCATGATGAACAATGCGCGTCTTCTGGTCGGCATTCAGGGTGTCGGCGTTGCCGAGGCCGCTTATCAACAGGCCCTTGCCTATGCCAAGGAGCGCAAGCAGGGCCGCGCCATCGGTGCTGATCC
Organism: Brucella lupini; assembly: GCF_002252535.1. Lineage (NCBI taxonomy): Bacteria > Pseudomonadati > Pseudomonadota > Alphaproteobacteria > Hyphomicrobiales > Brucellaceae > Brucella > Brucella lupini. Next base: position 117,986 of record NZ_NNRN01000049.1, on the reverse strand, counting down.
TAAGCAAGGCATGAGCCCGATTATCGAGCATCCCGATGTACAGCGCATGTTGCTGACCATGAAGGCGCTAACGCAGGTTGCCCGTTCGATCACCTATTCCTGCGCACATGCCATCGACATGAGCCATGCAACGGAGGGCGCAGACCAGCAGTTCTGGTCGGATCGCGCCGGTCTGCTGACGCCGCTCGCCAAGAGCTTTGCGACCGATGCAGGCGTGGATGTTGCTTCGCTGGGCATCCAGATTCACGGCGGCATGGGCTTCATCGAAGAGACAGGTGCTGCGCAATTGCTGCGTGATGCCCGGATTACCCCGATCTACGAAGGCACCAACGGCATTCAGGCCATCGACCTCGTGGCGCGCAAGCTGCCGCTTGGGCATGGCGAGCATATCAAGGGCTTCCTTGCAGAATTGCAGGACGACGCCGACAAGGCCGCCGCATCCAATCGTCCGGAACTCGGCGAAACCGGCGCTCGCCTTTCCAAGGCCATCAATGAGGCCCGCGAAGCCACGGACTGGCTGCAAAAGGCAGTTGCCGAAGGGCAGCTTGAGGCAGCACTTGCCGGAGCCTCGCCTTATCAGCGGCTTTTGTCGCTCGTTTCCGGCGGCGCCTATCTCGCGCGTGCGGCGCTCGCGGATGACGATAGCGGCCGCGCAGTGCTGAGCCGCTTCTTTGCGGAAAATATGCTTGCCGAAGTATCGTCCCTGAAAGACACCGTCATCACCGGCGCTGCCAGCCTAGCCGCCGCCAAATCCGCGCTGGAGGCATAGGCATGAGCGAACACATCCTGATTGAGCGCAAAGGCGCGATCCAGATCATCCGTCTTAACCGGGCCGACAAGAAAAACGCCATTACCCGCGCCATGTATGCCACCATGGCAAAGGCGCTCAAGGACGGCGATGCCGATGACGCGGTGCGTGTGCATGTGTTTCTCGGGGTTCCAGGTGCATTCTCATCCGGCAACGACATGCAGGATTTCATGGCGGCTGCGATGGGCGGCGATCTCGGCAACGACATTCTGGATTTTCTGGGTGCTCTTTCCAGCGCAAAAAAGCCGATCGTTTCCGGTGTCGATGGCCTTGCCATCGGCATCGGCACGACCATCCACCTGCATTGCGACCTGACATTTGCAACGTCGCGGGCCTTGTTCCGCACGCCTTTCGTCGATCTTGGCCTTGTGCCGGAAGCAGCTTCCAGTCTGCTGGCACCACCGCTGATGGGACACCAAAAGGCATTTGCCCTGCTGGCGCTCGGTCATGGATTTACCGCGGAAGCCGCACAGGAAGCCGGGATCGTCTATCAGATCGTTGCCGAAGATGCGCTGGAAACGGAAGTGATGAAGGCCGCAGAAGAAATCGCTGTCAAGCCTCCGCAGGCCATGCAGATCGCCCGTGCGCTGATGCGCATGCCAGCTGAAAAAGTTTCCGAACGTATTGCACGTGAGGCCAAACATTTTGCTGAACGGCTTACCTCGGATGAAGCCCGCGAGGCCGTCATGGCATTTCTCAGCCGAAAAAAATAAACCCGAACGTTGTGAACGTTCGGGGGCTTTTTGGAGGTCAGCCAAGATTTTTTGAAGGGGTCGCCTTATCTCAGGCGACCCTTTGCCCTTTCTAGAGCGCATCTCGTCCGAAAACCGTTTCACACTTTTCGGGATGCGCTCCAATTCAATTTCGAGCAATGATTTCCTTGCCAGAGATCACCAGACGGACGCCAAGCGTACCGGTCTTGCGGCGAGCGAGAAAACGCGGACGGCGACGGCGCGGCTCTTGTCCCTGACGGCGAGCCTGCGGCTGGCTGGTGCGGACCGCACCGGTGCTTTCGTAAAGCGGGCGGGCAACGCCGTCCTCCTCGACCAGCATCATCGGCAGATTGAAGCTTGCCGCCCAGGCGCGCCAGTCGGCGGCAACGTCAGTCAGATCATGTGCGACAAGCAAGGGAACGGAGAGCTGCGGGTCTTCATGCATCAGCTCCAGCGTCACCGTGATTTCGCCGAACTCGTCTTCCACCGCACGGGCGGCAACGCCGACAAATGCGTTGGCCGGGAGAGCGATCGACATCGGCAGACCGCTAGAAGGCAGAACCTGCCGGATCACTGCGCCGCGCTCGTTGATGGTGAAGGTAACGTCGCTGCTCCCGTCATGGGTCGCATAGCTCACAACCTGCGGAAAGTGAAACGGATCAAGCCGCAATTCCCGTCCTGCCCAGTCGGGCTTCAGTCCCTTGCTCATCATTTTCGACGCCTCTGTCTCTCTGCTTTTTATTTTTGAGAGCCGGTTATTCCGACTTCCCTTTGTCGAGCTGTTTGCTCTTCGTTGAGATGGAGAATAGGCGCGGTTTATTACCGACGGGCTTAATGAGTTAAGTTAACTTTTTCCTGCCTTTTCCTTTGGTTAGCAGATTGCAACCAGGTGTAAGAATTCGGAAATTCTTCTGAAGAAGTGTTTACTAAAACAAACGGGCGGTTAATACCGCCCGCCTTACTCGATTAAATAGTGATACTTTATAGAACCTTGCCGGGGTTCATGATGCCCGCCGGATCGAAAGCCGACTTGATGCGGCGCATCAGGTCAAGCGCGACATCCTGCTTGAAGAAAGCCAGTTCTTCACGCTTGAGCTGACCAATGCCGTGTTCTGCCGAAATCGAACCCGTATAGCTCGCAACGATCATGTGAATACGGTGGTTCAGCTCGTGCCAACGCGCAAGAAAGGCTTCCTTGTCAGCGCCTACCGGCTGCGAAACGTTGTAATGCAGGTTGCCGTCGCCGATATGGCCGAAGCAAACGATGCGCGCACCGGGAATCATTTCCAGCGTCGCAGCATTGGCTTCGTGGATGAAGGCGGGGATGGATGCGACGGGCACGGATATATCGTGCTTGATCGAGCCACCTTCCGGCTTCTGTGCCCAGGACATTTCCTCGCGCATTTTCCAGAAGGACTGCGCCTGCGCAACGCTTTCGCCGATGGCCGCATCCTGAATAATGTCGCTCTCGAAGGCTTCGGTCAGGATCGTTTCCAGCGTCGTGCGCGCATCTTCTTCTGAGCGAGTAGAAGAAATATCGATCAGCACATACCAGTCATGCGGGCTTTCGAGCGGATCGCGCACGCCATCGACATGGCGCACCGTAAACTCAACCCCCACGCGCGGCATCAATTCGAAGCCGGTCAGCGACGGACCTGCATGTTCCGTTGCAAGCTGGAACAGGCGCAGCACGTCTTCCGGATTGCGCAGGCCTGCATAAGCCACGCCCTTGCCCTTCGGCTGCGGGAAGATTTTCAGCACCGCAGCCGTGATGACACCAAGCGTGCCTTCCGAACCGATGAAAAGGTCTTTCAGGTCGTAACCGGTATTGTCCTTTTTCACATAGCGAAGATCGTTGAGAATCTCGCCGGTCGGCAGCACAACCTCAAGGCCGAGGCAAAGCTCGCGCATGTTGCCATAGGCAAGCACTGCCGTGCCGCCAGCGTTGGAGCCAAGATTGCCACCGATCTGGCATGAACCTTCGGCACCCAGCGACAGCGGAAACAGACGACCGGCTTTTTCAGCAGCTTCCTGAAGGTTCTTCAGGATGACACCGGCTTCAAGCGTTACCAGATTGCCGACCGTATCGAGGTTACGGATACGGTTCATACGGCCGAGCGACAGAATGATGGCTGCGCCGCTTTCATCGGGCTGCTGGCCGCCGACGAGGCCCGTATTGCCACCCTGCGGCACCACCGGTGTTTTCGTCTCGCTGGCAAGCTTCATGATGGCCGCGACTTCTTCCGTCGAACCCGGACGCAGGACCAGCGGCGTGCGACCGTGATAGAGATCGCGTTGCTCGACGAGATAAGCGGCGAGATCTTCCGGCGCGGTGAGCGCATTCTTTTCGCCCACGATGGCGGAAAAACGTTCGATCAGAGCGGTGTCCAGCATAGTCTGTCTCTTACATAGGAGGATGTTAACGCGGGGCCGCCGCGCGTTTCAAACGGTCGTTGATGGCCTCGCCGAGACCTTCAAAGGGGATAGGCTCGACGGCGATGGTGGTGGCACCTGTCGCATCCAGCCTGCGCATGAAATCGAACAGATTGGCCGCGGCTTCGCGCAAATTGCCATCAGCGCTCAAGTTCATGATTGCCTTTGCCGTATCGGCCCCGGCTACGCGCTGCGGGCCAAAGGCAAGCAGGGCTTCGCCCGGCTGCACCGAGCCGACACCGAGCCGCATCGCAGCATCAGGCGCATAATGCGAGGCCATCATGCCCGGCGCCTGAATTGCCGATGTGTGGTCGGCGCGCACGAGCTTCTCACCAATCACGGCTTCGATTTCTTCCGCAGCCAGTCCGCCCGGCCGGAGCAGATGCACTTTATTACCGTCAACCTTGACGATAGTGGATTCAACCCCAACGCCGCAGGGACCGGCATCGAGGATCAGATCAAGCTTGTTGCCGAGATCGTCGGCAACAGCACGAGCGCTTGTTGGGCTGATGCGGCCTGACGTGTTGGCGCTTGGCGCTGCAACCGGACTATCAAGCTCCTCGATGATATCGCGCACACGGCCAAGCGGCATGCGGATGGCAAGGGTCGAAAGCCCGGCGGTTACAAGCGGATGGATCGGGCGATCCGTATCCTGCCTGTCCTTCAGCGGCAGCACGATGGTCAGCGGGCCGGGCCAGAACATCTCGGCAAGCTTGCGCGAAAGAGCGTCGAAAGTGACATAGCGCTCGGCCATCGCAATGCCGCTCACATGCGCGATCAGCGGATTGAACTGAGGCCGCCCCTTGGCCGCGAAAATACCCGCCACACCCTCGCCGTTCGCAGCGTCGGCGGCAAGGCCATAAACGGTTTCGGTCGGAATGGCGACGAGACCGCCGCGCCGCAGCACTTCTACCGCGCGCTGGACTGCCTCATCATCGAATTTGACTATATCGGACACTGGTTTTCCGCCTCTCGAGCGTCCCAAGTTGGAGCGCATCCCGAAAAGTGTGAAACGGTTTTCGGATAAGATGCGCGTCAAAACAGACAGTTAGAGCGCCGATCTGACTCTATCAGATCGAAATGCGCTCTAAGCCCGTTCTGCCTACACAAGCACAGGCTCCTGTGCAAGTGATGTACAAGCGATGTACAAGCAAGCTCGGACTCTATCCGGGCACAATCACGGGAAGACGATCATGATTGCGCATGAAAAATTGCGTTTTGTTAGGTTTTTCAGGGTATGATGATATTATTCATGCGTGAGGTGAATAATGTTATCGCGATTTATCGCTATTTCGCTGACGGCCATCGGACTGCCCGCGATTGCTTCCGCAAACGGAGGTGAGCGCGCGGCATTGACCTATCAGGTCGGCTCCATCGATTATATCGGCTATGACAAGATCGGTGCCAACGGCCTGCCGGTTTGCGGCACCTGTGCGCAAAAGCAGGCAGCCGAACTGGACGCACAGAAGGAAATCGAGGCCCGCCGCAAGCGCGCCCGTGCCTATATGGCGCGCATGCAGGGCCAGCCCGTTCCGGACGATCTGCTTGAGCCAGCCGCCGCACCAGCAGAAGACTTTGACCCCGCCAAGCCGGTGCGCGTCGTTGGCGATCCCTGGGCCGGGGCATCCGACGAAATCGATCTCAGTTCGCTCGAACTCAGACCCAGCCTGAAATAAACAAAAATGGCGCCCGAAAGCGCCATATTTTTTATCGTACTGCCAATAGTCAGCCCGCGATTTTCGAGAAATCCGCCACTTTTCCGGTAGCTGCACGAATCTGGTCGAGCAAGGCCAGACGATTGGCGCGGACATTCTCGTCCTCGTCGTTCACCAGCACCTTTTCGAAGAACGTATCGACCGGACCACGCAGCTTGGCGAGCGCCAGCATCGCACCGTTGAAATCTTCACGGGCAATGGCAGCCTCGGCATCTTGCGAAGCCAGAGTGACGGCTTCGAACAGCGCCTTTTCTTCCGCTTCGTGGAGAAGAGACGCGCTTACGCTGTCTGCAACCTTCGTACCCTTCTTCTCTTCGGCAGCGAGAATGTTGGCGGCGCGCTTGGTGCCAGCCAGAAGGTTCTTGCCGTCTTCTTCGTTGATGAAGACGATCAGCGCTTCCAGTCGACGCGCGACCAGCAGCAGATTGTCGGCTTCCGGCGACAACACGGCATCAATGGCGTCGTAGCGTGCACCTTCTTCTTTCAGATGCACCTTGAAACGGTCATGGAGGAAGGACAAGAGATCAGCCAGCACCGGCTCGGACGATGCTTCCGCCTCGGCGCGAACCTGCTTTTCATAGCTGGCCAATGCGTTGTCAACGTCCTGTTCGCCGTCGATATCACCGGAGTTTTCCCCAGCAAGCTTGGTTTCAAACTCGCGCAACTTGCGCTGGACCTGACCTTCTTTCAGCGCGGCAAAGGCCGAGCGGAAGAGCGGCAGCAGCGGGAACTTCCATTCCTGCGACAGCAGGAGACGGATCACACCCAATGCCGCACGACGCAGAGCAAACGGGTCCTTCGAGCCGGTCGGCTTTTCATCGATCGCCCAGAATCCGACCAACGTGTCGAGCTTGTCGGCAAGCGCGACGGCAACCGAAACCGGGTTCTTCGGCACAACATCGGACGGGCCTTGCGGCTTGTAGTGTTCTTCAATCGCAGCAGCGACGGCTTCATCTTCGCCCTGAAGCAACGCATATTTGCGACCCATTGCGCCCTGAAGTTCAGGGAATTCGCCGACAACTTCCGTGGTGAGGTCAGCCTTTGCCAGAACTGCCGCGCGCGCAGCAAGCTTCGGATCGGCACCCACCAGCGGCGCAATCTGCGCAGCCAGTTCGCGAATGCGTTCAACGCGTGCGCCTTGCGTGCCAAGCTTGGCATGGAAGGTCACATTCAATGCATACAGACGCGCCATGCGCTGATCGAGTGGCTTCTTCAGATCAAGACCGAACTTTTCCGCCGAAGCGACGAGCTTGTCGAGGTCGGGCAGATCATGCTGATCTGTGTGCCAGAAATAGAGTGCATCCGACAGGCGTGCGCGCACGACCTTGCCGTTACCGTAAGCGATTTCCGTGCCGCCGTCCCGGGCTGCAATGTTCGACACCAGAATGAACCGGTTGGAAAGCGCTTCGGCTTCGCCCTGCTTGCGGGTGACAAAGCACTTCTGGTTGGCGCGGATGGTGAGGCGAATGACTTCCGGCGGGATGGCCAGAAACTCTTCCTCGAATTCGCCCATCAGCACGACCGGCCATTCGACCAGACCGGACACTTCTTCCAGAAGCCCATCGTCTTCCACCAGTTCGAGGCCGGAAGCGAAGGCGAGATTATGCGCGTCCTGCGAAATGATTTCCTTGCGGCGCTCGGCGTCGAGAACCACGAAAGCCTTTTCGAGTTTTTCGACATAATCCTCGAAGCGACGTACCTTGATTGCCTGACCGTCGCTCAGGAAACGATGGCCATAGGTGACATTACCCGACTTGATGCCATCAACATCGAAATCGATGACCACGGTTTCCTCGGTTTCGGGACCGAAGGTGCAGAGGATCGACTGCAGCGGACGCACCCAACGAAGCGAACCCGGCCTGGCCGAAGCCGCACCCCAGCGCATGGATTTCGGCCATGGGAAATTGCGGATCGTCTGCGGCACCAGTTCGGCGACGATTTCTTCCGCTGCGCGGCCCGGCTTCGTCAGATGGGCGACATAGAAATCACCCTTCTTCGGATCGGAGTGGACATGGGCTTGGGCGACATCCGTCAGACCGGCCTTGCGCAGAAAACCCTGAATGGCCTGTTCCGGTGCTGTAACCGACGGGCCCTTAATGTCTTCGTGCACGTCCTTGGAACGCACGGTGAGGCCGCGAATATCGAGCGTCAGACGACGTGGCGTCCAATAAGGGGTCGCAGCTTCATAGGTAAGACCGGCTTCCACCAGACCATCGGTAATCATCTTTTTCAGATCACCGGCAGCCTTGCGCTGCATGCGAGCGGGGATTTCTTCGGAAAAGAGTTCGAGCAACAAATCAGGCATGTTCTTTACTCGCCCTCACGCTTGAAATTGAAACCACCGGCATCCGTCAAAAGGAATGCCTCGCCGCACTGACGCGCAAGATTGCGCACGCGCAGAATATAGCTCTGACGCTCGGTAACCGAGATCACGCCGCGCGCATCCATCAGATTGAACACGTGGGATGCCTTGATGCACTGGTCATAGGCCGGGAAGACACTCTTATGCATTTGATGATTGGCGTTCGGACCAGGCGCACCAGCCTTCAGAATGGCCTCGCACTCGCGCTCGGCATCGATGAAATGCTGATGCAAAGCCTCGGTATTGGCCATTTCAAAGTTGTAGCGGGAATATTCCTGCTCAGCCTGCAGGAACACCTCGCCATAGGTGACCTTTTCATCGCCTTCGAGACCGTTGAAGTTGAGGTCGTAAACATTGTCCACACCCTGCACATACATGGCGAGGCGTTCGAGACCATAGGTCAGCTCACCGGAAACCGGTGAGCATTCGATGCCACAGACCTGCTGGAAATAGGTGAACTGCGACACTTCCATGCCGTCGCACCAGCATTCCCAGCCGAGACCCCATGCGCCGAGCGTCGGGCTTTCCCAGTCATCTTCCACGAAGCGCACGTCATGCAGCGTCGGATCGAGACCGATGGCGCGCAGCGACCCGAGATAGAGATCCTGAAGGTTCGGCGGCGATGGCTTGATGATCACCTGATACTGGTAATAGTGCTGGAGACGGTTCGGGTTTTCACCGTAACGGCCATCCTTCGGACGACGCGATGGCTGCACATAGGCAGCCTTCCACGGCTTCGGCCCCAGCGAACGCAGCGTCGTTGCCGGGTGGAACGTACCCGCACCCACTTCCATGTCATAGGGCTGCAAGATAGCGCAACCGTGCTCCGCCCAATAGTTATGGAGCGTCAGGATCAGACCCTGAAAGGAACGGGTGGGATGCATATGTGCTGGCAACGTACTGGACACGGGGTCGGGCCTTGTAATTGAAATGATGGCCCGGTCTAATTTGTCCGTAACGCAGGGTCAAGCACAGGCTGCCAGTTTCGGTGTCACACCATCTTGAAACCGGCAGCCTGAAGCTCTTAGTCAGTTGCCGGTTTTTCTGGAGCCTTGTCGGACGGTGCGGCAGGCGCAGGCGATTGTGCAGGAGCTTCCGGCTTCTGCTCGACAGGCTTTTTCTCGTCGGGCTTTGCAGCATCGGCAGAAGATTGCCCCGGGATATCCGGCAAACCCTTCTTCAGCTTCGCCTCGATCTTCACCAGATCTTCCGGCTCGGGCTTGCCTGCAATGGCATGGTTCCACTGAAATGTCGCTTCCAGAAGACGCCCGACACGCCAGTAGGCATCGCCCATATGATCGTTGATCGTCGGGTCTTCCGGACGAAGCTTGACCGCCTTTTCCAGTTCGACCACCGCCTCGTCATACCGGCCCAGCATGTAATAGGCCCAGCCCAGCGAGTCGACGATATAGCCGTCCTGCGGACGCAGCTCGACCGCCTTCTTGATCATGCCCAGCGCTTCATCGAGATTTTCACCCCGGTCAACCCAGGAATAACCAAGATAGTTCAGCACCTGTGGCTGGTCGGGATAAAGCTCCAGCGCCTTGCGGAAATTGGGCTCCGCCTTGTCCCATTGCTTCAGGCGTTCATAGGCGATGCCGCGCTGGTAAAAGACCGGCCAGTCCTTGCGTTCCGGCGTCTTGATCTGTTCCACCGCAGCATCATAAATCTTCGCCGCATCGGCGAAATTCTTGTCCTGTGCATAGACACCACCGAGCGCCAGATAAGTGCGCATGTCGGTCTTGTCACGGTCGAGCAGAACTCTCAGCTGCTTGACGGCGTCGGCAGACTGGTCGTTTTCCGCCAGATTGAGTGCGCGCTGCATTTCCGCATCACGACGATAAGGCGACTTCTCCGGCACGCGACCATAGTAGTCGATGGCCTTTTCCGGCTGGCGCAACTTGGCGGAAATATCGCCCAGCTGATAAAGCGTTGCGTCGTTGTCCGGACGCAGCGGCAACGACATCTGCAGATAAAGCTTTGCAAAGGCTTCCGCGCCGCTGCGGTTGATCGCAGTACCAAGCGTATAGAGCGCTTCGGCAGTCCCTTCCTGAGCGGTTTTGATCAGGCGGCCATATTTCTCGCCAGCTTCGATCTTTTCACGCATTTCGGTGATCGTCATGCGACCGTTCAAAAGCTCGGCTGCATCATTCAACGTCTTGATAGCACCTTCCTTGTCACCCTGACGAAGCTTGAAGGAGGCATAGGCCATCACGATGCGTTCGTAAGTGTCAGGGGCAGCGCTCCCGCCGGGCCGGTCGTCGATGGCCTGCTGGTAGAAATCACGCGCTTCCTGCTTCTGGCCGGCGAGATCGGCTATCAGTGCGGAATTATAGGTGCGGAATAGACCATACCATTCCGGTCCCTGCATTTTCTGGATATCGGCGAGCGCCTGTTTGGGGTTGCCCTGCCCGACCTTCACCCACGCGCTCATGAAGCCAGTCGCAAGACGATCCATATCGGATTGCAGCGACAGCATCAGAAGCGGCCCGACCTTGCGATATTGCTTGCGGTCAATGGCGTCGATGGCCAGCGCCACGCGCGAAAAACGCTCGATGTCCGGGACGTTCTTCAGTTCTTCCGCCAGAGGCAGCGCATCCTTGAAACGGCCTTCCGTCAGCAAAACCAGTAGCAGATCCTGCTTGATCTGCGCATTGCCCGGATCGAAGGCCATAGCCTGACGATAGAAATCGACGGCGGTCGCGAGATTATTGTCGGATTCGGCGGTACGTCCGGCAAGATAGGCCCCGGCAAACGAACCGGCGCGGACTGGAGGCGGTGCAGGATCATTTGTCGCCTTGGCCAAAGCACCGCTTGTCGGGATCGCGATTCCCGCCAGAAGCGAGAGCAGCAAACCATAAAGCGGGCGGTATTTCGATCCTTGCCGCATAAAGCCCTATCCTCTTCTCAAATCCCTGTGACAGATACCGGCAAGCAAACCCTCAAGTGGCTCAAAAGCCGGGGCACGCTGTCTCTTTGCCGGAAAAGGCACCCCAAGCATGGCCTTTTTGGGATGGCGGGGCAAGAAAAGCATCCGTGATGGGACGCTTTTCCTGGGTATTCTTCACCCGCAAGAAATGCTGGCGGTAGCTTGCAGCTGTTGCCTGTCAGTTCACGCGGCTGATGCAGAAATCAATGACTTCGATCAGCGCGTCCTTTTGAGGCGTCGTTTTCAGAGGTGCCAGAGCATCGCGGGCAATTTCGCCGAAATGCCGCGCGCGCTGAACCGTGTCGGCAATCGCGCCGTGCTTCGTCATCAGGCCGATGGCCTTTTCAAGCGAGGCGTCATCGCTCGCACCGTCTTCGATTGCGTGTTTCCAGAAAGCGCGCTCATCGTCGGTGCCGCGGCGATAGCTCAGAATCACCGGGAGCGTGATCTTGCCTTCGCGGAAATCGTCACCGGTATTCTTGCCGAGATCGGCTGCCGAGCCGCCATAATCGAGCGCGTCATCGACCAGCTGGAAGGCAAGACCGAGATTGAGGCCATAATCGCGCAGCGCCGCACGATCCGAACGCTGCGCGCCGGCGATGATCGGGCCGACTTCACCGGCAGCCGAGAACAGCGCCGCAGTCTTGGCCTTGATGACCGCCAGATATTCGTCTTCGGTGGTTTCCATGTTCTTGGCAGCGGCAAGCTGCATTACTTCGCCTTCGGCGATCACCGAAGCCGAGGTCGCCAGAACGTCGAGCGCGTCGAGCGAACCGACATCAACCATCATCTTGAAGGCCTGCCCCAGAAGGAAATCGCCAACGAGAACGCTGGCCTGGTTGCCCCAGATCATGCGCGCCGTGCTTTTTCCGCGCCGCAGATCGCTTTCATCAACCACATCGTCGTGCAGAAGCGTCGCAGTGTGCATGAATTCCACAGCAGTCGCGAGACGCACATGACCGTCGCCTTCGTAGCCGAACATGCGAGCTGCCGCGAGCGTCATCATGGGACGCAGGCGCTTGCCGCCTGAGGAAATCAGATGATTGGCGACTTCCGGTATCATTTCAACATCGGACCCGGCCCGGGAAAGGATCATCTCGTTCACCCGCGCCATATCGGCCTTTGTCAGATCGACAAGCGGTTGAACCGATCCTTCCTGTTTCTTTTTACCGTCCAGATTTAGAACCACACCCAATGCCATTTCTCCTAGCTGCCCGGTCACATTATTGAAACGGACCGGATTGCTCAAGACGCAACTGCCCCCAAAGCGCCCTCAAAGCGATACTATTCCAGCGCCTGTTCACCATTGAAGGAAGCTGTTGTCAATGCGGTGCATTCGCTACAAACTGTTCAAATGATCGAACTTATCCGTACGAATGATTCCGTTCTGCTGTCCTTTGCCGAGGCCTTGATGAAAGAGGCCGGGATCGCCTATTTCATTGCCGACACGAATATGAGCATCATCGAAGGCTCTTTGGGCGTATTGCCGCGCCGCCTTCTGGTCAGCGAAGAGCAGCTTGAAGAAGCAAGGCAGATTCTGATCGATGCCGAGATTGAACACGAACTGCGCGATCGATGACTTCGGAAGCAAGTTTTGAAACTGAAGATGAGGCTGGAGAAACGCTCGATGTGTTTCATCGTGGGGCGTTTCACCTCATCCAGCCCGCATTGAAAGGCCATCGTTCCGGTGTGGATGCGATGATTCTGGCAAGCTCCGTTCCAAACGGCTTTGCCGGGCGCGTTGCCGATCTTGGTAGCGGTGCGGGCGCTGCAGGGCTTGCTGTTGCGTCGCGCTGCCCTGACGCCAATATCACCCTCGTCGAACGTTCCGCTTTCATGGCGGGCTTTGCCCGCAGAAGTGTTGCACATCCGCTGAACGCCGCTCTTGCAGGCCGTATCAGTGTGATCGAAGCCGACGTCGGCCTGAGAGGCAAGGCGCGCATCGCCGCAGGGCTTGTCGACAACAGTTTCGACTTCGTCATCATGAATCCGCCCTTCAACGAAGCGCGCGATCGCAGCACACCCGATCCGCTGAAGGCGGAAGCGCATGTCATGCCCGAAGGTATGTTCGAGCAATGGGTGCGCACTGCGGCGGCCATTGTGAAGCCTGGTGGAGGCATTGCCATTATTGCCCGACCCGGTTCGATTTCTTCCATCCTCGAAGCACTGTCGGGACGATTTGGCGGGCTGAGAATCATTCCCGTTCAGCCCCGCCCCGAAGCGGCGGCGATCCGTATTGTCGTGACAGGCACACGCGGGAGCCGCGCCGGTCTTTCGCTGATGCCGGCGCTTGTTCTCCACGGCAGCGACGGCCACGGCTTCACCCCACGCGCCAACGGCATCAATAACGGGCTCGACGCTCTGATCTAGAAACGCGGTTGTGCCAGCACGACCAGATTACGGTCCGGGTCGTGCAATCTCAGAATCGTCGTATAGTCAGCTATCTCGACATTTCCGGGGTGAATCCCGTCGAATGAAAGACGCGCATGTTCGGCTCGTACATCGCGGACGATGAGTGTCAGTGTGCCGTGCCCTGCTTCCGCCGGGTTCTGGTAAAGCTGGAAGCCCGCGCTCAAACCGTGATGCCATTCAGCCAGTCCCTGCATCGGTCGCGCATCGGGATTGCGATCGAAGATCGTGGCAAACCATTCCGTGCTGCGTGCGAGGTCGGAGCAATTGAGCTGGGCGAAAATAGCTGTGAGCACCATCGTGATGTCCTCCCGGATCGGATAACACGGTAGCATTCCGGAAGTTCCGATGGTCCAGACCTGCCGATTTCGGTCCGAGCGGGTGATTTTGGTTGAAACCCTATATTCGAGCCAATATTCCTAAAACCGCAATTTTCGTTCTGCGGCTCCCCGCCGCCCTTTTCCGAAAAAGCGCAAACAGCAAAACGACAAGAACAGGCAACGGGAACCAATGAACCATAGCCCAAATCAAAGCCGCCCCGTATCCATCATGCGGCGCTTTCTGGATAGCGAATCTGCAGGGGGTGTAAGCCTCATGGTGGCGGCAGCGCTTGCGCTGATCGTGGCGAATTCTCCGTTCTCGCAGGCCTATTTCGATATACTGCACACTCATATCGGTCCGCTGAGTCTGACAGACTGGATCAACGATGCCTTTATGGCGGTGTTCTTCCTGCTTGTGGGGCTGGAGATCAAACGCGAATTTCTCGACGGTCAACTGGCAAGCTGGCCAAACCGAATGCTGCCCGGTATCGCCGCTGCGGGCGGCGTCATCCTGCCAGCCATCATCTTCACCGCGTTGAACTGGCACGACCCTGCCAAGGTACGCGGCTGGGCTGTGCCATCTGCCACCGACATCGCCTTCGCGCTCGGCGTTCTGTCGCTTCTGGGTTCACGGGTTCCTTCCAGCCTCAAGGTGTTTCTGGCGACACTTGCTATCCTGGACGATCTCGCAGCCGTCGTCATCATCGCCATTTTCTATACGGCTGAAATCTCCATGCCATATCTTGGCGGAGCTTTCGCCGCCGCTATCGTTCTGTTCGTCATGAACCGGATGGGCGTGATGAAGCTCCTGCCCTACCTGATCGGCGGAGCAGCGCTCTGGTTCTTCGTGTTGAATTCCGGTGTTCATGCAACGGTTGCAGGCGTGGTGACAGCACTTATGATTCCGCTGAAGGCCGCGCCCGGCAGGCCTGACGACATGACCTCGCCGCTGCATGTGCTGGAACACGCGCTGGCCAAGCCTGTTGCCTTCATCATCGTGCCGATTTTCGGCTTCGCCAATGCGGGCATATCGTTTGCCGGTCTCGATGCCTCGGTGATGCGGGATACACTCACGCTTGGCATTATGCTTGGCCTCTTCATCGGCAAACAGCTCGGCGTTTTCGGTGCAGCCTGGCTCGCGATCAAGACAGGCCTCGCACAAAAGCCGCTCGGGGCCACGTGGATCCAGCTTTACGGCGTGGCGGTCCTGTGCGGGATCGGCTTTACAATGAGCATCTTCATCGGCCTTCTCTCCTTCCCGTCCGATCTCATGCAGGCGGAAACGAAGATCGGCGTTCTGGCCGGTTCGGGCCTGTCGGCCGTTTGCGGCTATATCCTGCTGCGGCTGGTCACAAAGCCGAAAAACACCTGACAGAAACGACATCACCGCCCGGAAAACAAAATTTCCGGGCGGTTTTCTTTGTGTTTCCCAAATGGCTTCCTACATTCCGGCTGAGAGCCTGAATGATTTCAATTAGCAGGAGTTTGCCTTGCCCGGTTTATTGACGCGCCTTGTTCCACGCCGCTTCCGCTCGGTTTCCATCGAGATACCTGTCGTGCGGCTGCATGGTGCCATCATGTCCGGTGGATCTGCATTCCGTCCGATGCTTTCACTGGCGTCGACAGCAGCAGTCCTTGAAAAGGCGTTCACCGACAAGGAGACGCCCGCCGTCGCCATTTCGCTCAACTCACCCGGCGGATCACCGGTTCAGTCCCGACTGATCTACCGGCGTATCCGCGACCTTGCCGCCGAACACCAGAAGAAGGTTTTTATCTTCGTCGAAGATGTTGCCGCCTCGGGTGGCTACATGATCGCGCTGGCTGGTGACGAAATCATCGCCGATCCGTCATCCATCGTGGGTTCTATCGGCGTGGTGACGGCCTCGTTCGGCTTCCCCGAACTTCTGAAAAAGATCGGTGTGGAGCGCCGCGTCTATACGGCAGGCTCCAACAAGGTGACGCTCGACCCGTTCCAGCCGGAGAAGAAGGCCGACATAGAGCGGCTGAAATCACTGCAGCTCGAAATCCACGAGACCTTCATCGACATGGTGAAGGAACGGCGCGGTACGAAACTTGCAGAAGACAAGGACCTGTTTACCGGGCTGTTCTGGACCGGCATCAAGGGGCATGAGCTTGGCCTGATTGACGGGCTTGGCGATATGCGCAGCTTCCTGCGCAAAACCTACGGCGACAAGGTCAAGCTCAAACTCGTGGAACAGAAACGCGGCCTTCTGGGGCGCAAGATGCCGGGTGTGGATATGGCCGTTGATATGGCACTCGGTAATCTTGAACCGGCTGCCATTGCCGCGCATCTCGGCGACGGGCTGCTTTCAGTAGCCGAAGAAAAGGCACTTTGGGGCCGTTATGGCCTGTAAAAACAAAGCTAAGTCGAAAATCAGCGTCGATTTTCGAACCAAAGCTTTGAATTCCCTCGTTTCACCATGATATGGTGTCAGAAAGCGGGGTGGGCTGCTTCCCGCCCCTTCATGAACATTCGGCATTTCGGCGTTGCGATCCGGCGATCCGAAATGCGACCCTTAAGGACTTGAGGCCATGCCCCAGCTCATCTTTCTGCTGCTGATCATCGCCGCCGCCTGGTACGGCTATCGCTCGTTCAAGCGTGAAGCTTCGCGCGTGTCCCAGCGTGTGCGTCAGGCAGAAAAGGAAGCGCAGAACCGGGCTCAAGGCACGTTGGTGCAGGACCCTAAAACCGGCGAATATTACGTCAAGAAGGACTGACCTGTCTTGTAAGAGAGGTTGCCAACGAAGTGGTGCGGTTGCTCGCCGCAACCGGATGCCATGTTTTCTGAAGAGCGGTTCCAATTTTAACAATATCGTCGGAGCCGCTCCAACTATTTGTTTCATAGCATTTGCCTCACGCAAAACCGTTTCACACTTTTGCTGGAAATGCGCTATTCCCGGTCCGTAGCCAGAAATGACCCTTTTTCCGACAACCGAAACGCCCGCGAATGCCGGGTCCGCACATGCGGTGACGCGTCTGGCCCCGGCCAAGATCAATCTCGCACTGCATGTTACAGGGCGTCGTGACGATGGCTATCATCTGCTCGATATGCTGGTGGTCTTTGCGCGCTATGGCGACATCATCCGCATCGAGCACGCTGAAAAGGATAGCTTCACGGTCAGCGGCCCTTTCGCAAAAGGCATGCCGCTCGATGGTGGCAATCTGGTTCTCAAGGCACGCGAGGCCTTGCGTGATCATGCGCAAAGGGCATTGCCGCCCGTCGCCGTTCATTTGGAAAAGAACCTTCCGATTGCGTCGGGTATAGGCGGCGGATCGAGCGATGCTGCAGCAACGCTGCTCGCACTCGATGAATTGTGGGGGCTCGATCTCGGTTTAGAGCAACTCGCCGCGATGGGGCTTACCCTTGGCGCCGATCTGCCCATGTGCCTGCATGGCGCATCCAAGGGCACGCCGCTTGCCGCGCGCGGCATCGGTGAAGACCTGAACCCGGTTGTCGGAATTCCAGCCTTGCCGATGCTCCTCGTCAATGATGGAACCGCTGTTGCAACGCCGGATGTCTTTCGCGCACTCGACAAACGCGACCATCCAGCGCTGAACCTTGGCTCCCATGCAGATATCGCCCCCCTTTGCGCCTATCTGCAGACAACCCGCAACGATCTTCTGCCTCCGGCCCTAAAACTTGCCCCCCAGATCGGTGACAAACTTGACCTGCTTCGCGCAAGCGGATCGCTTTACGCGCAGATGTCAGGCTCAGGTGCAACCTGTTATGCGATCTACGAAGATATGGCCGCCACAGAGCGGGCAGCAGCACTTCTCTTGGCCGAACGACCCGACTGGTTCGTCATCGCAACCCAAACGGCTCCCTCCCAAAAGTAGTTTCTGAACGGCCTCCCAACCGAGAGTCTGAAAAATCGCCCTATTGTTCACTCTCATTGGACAATATATTGGGACAGACTGTTCGCTCTTTTTGAACAAAATGCCTTTTACAACAGTTTCGTGAATACTGATATATAATATAACTTATTGATTATATTTAGTTATTTCTCATAAATCATCTACATTCCATAAAATTGGCTGCACGAATGTGTGATTAAGAAAACATTTTCGTGACTGGAACTTTTACCCACTGTCACCCATTTCAGCTGCATCGGAACGACGAACAAAACGCCGCTCCACTTTCCAAGGAGATAGGAAAATGAAAAAGATTGTTCTTGCTGCCGCTGCCCTCGCTCTTAGCGCCGGTGCTGCCTTTGCTGAAAACCCACGCGTTGGCGAACCTGCCGATCTTTATGCAAACGACCGCACCCCGGTTGCTTCCCAGAAGGTCGACTACACCGCTCCCGCTTCGATCAGCCAGTCCTCATTCCAGGACGGTTCGGCTCATCGCTTCGGTGACGCATCGCCTTCGAGCTACCAGAACTAAGTTTTCCGAAAACTTAGGCGCAGGACGTCGTCAAAAGCCTCCCAGCGGATGACGCCCCGATGAATTCCCAAGCTGGATATTCCTCCCAATCATTCAGCTTCCCCAGTTATCTCCCCGATGGATGGCATAGTGCCACCCGGGAGCCCCGGAAAGGCTTCTATGCCATCCGAAGGGGCGATTTTAAGGATTACGAAAATGAAAAAGTTTGCTCTTGCTGCTGTTGCCGTTGCCCTTAGCGCCGGTGCTGCTTTCGCTGAAAACCCGCATGTCGGCGAACCTGCCGATCTCTATGCAAACGACCGTACGCCGGTTGCAACGCAGAGCCAGAAGCTCGACTACACGGCTCCTGCTTCGATCAAGGCTCCGGTCTATCAGGACGGTTCGGCTCATCGCTTTGGCGATGCTTCGCCTTCCTCTTACCAGAACTAATCCGGCCAGAACTAATCCGGTCAGCATGTCTGACGAAAAGGGCGAAGCTTCCAGCTTCGCCTTTTTGTTTTGTTCAGTCTTCGTCGGGCGGCAGAATGGGGTGTTTGAGACGGACCGGCCGCAAGTGCTGTGGAAGCAGATCAAACGCCACGCCGTCGAGCAACAGCGGCTTCAAAAGATCCAACCGAACCAGAAGCCCGGCATCGAGCGTCGCCTTGTGGCCGAAGATTTTACGGACCGTGCCGAAGCCGCTATCTTCCGGCAGTGAAAAGCGCGCAGTACCCCCATCATTATCCATGTGGCGGCGGAGGACTTCCTCCCATCCTTCCTGCGGAATAGCGCCCGGTTTCAGCAACAGTACCCACGGCGTGCGGATTTCTGCGAGCGCCGCCTCAATATCCATTTCGGCATAAAAGCTACAGCCGGCACCGAGCGCGACGAGAGCGGTTTCGTCCGATGACCCCCGGTCGACGACCGTAACACGGCGCAGCAACCCCTCCACAACAGCCGGCACCAAAGCCGAAAGCGTGTGGGCCAGTGCTCTTTCTGAATTCAGGGTTTCGATGACCACGGACAACATGCGCGTTTCATATATCAAGAACGCGTGAACGGAAAGCTGCTGCACATATGTTCTTGCTTTGTTCTAAATCTTGCGATAGGAATAGATTCATCAGAACAGAATCGCATGGCAACACGGCACGCGTAACAGAACAGTTTTCAGCCCTGAAGGGGGCTCCTGTTCCCCGGTTTGCTTTCGCCGTGGCTGCACAACGCCAGATGTTTCCATTCAGGGAGACGAAAATGGAAGTGATCCAGCAGGCAGATATCATCAAGCAGGCCGACATGGCTGCCTTCGGTAGTGGACGCGCGGATCACGCCAATGCGATGATCGGTGAGGCAGGCCTGCGCATCGATCATGCTCGCAGGCGCGGACGCGGCGCGGGCATCAACCCGACCGGACGCTTCGAGCCGACGACGCGGCATGATTTCGATGACGGCTGGACCACGCTTGAGGAACTGCCGCCGTTCAAGACCGACGTGCAGATCGAAAAGCCGCGCACGATCATCACCCGCAATGATTCACCCGACATCAATTTCGACCGCTCGATCAATCCCTATCGCGGTTGCGAGCACGGTTGCATCTATTGCTTTGCCCGTCCGACCCATAGTTACATGGGGCTTTCTGCCGGTCTCGATTTCGAATCCCGCCTGTTCGCGAAGCCGGATGCAGCGCGCCTTCTGGAGCGCGAGCTCGCCAAGCCCAATTATCAGCCGAGGACCATCGCCATCGGCACCAATACAGATCCCTATCAGCCGGTCGAGAAGAAATGGCGCATCATGCGCGAAATTCTCGAAGTGCTGGAGGCTGCCAATCATCCGGTCGGCATCGTGACGAAATCCGCCCTGGTGGTGCGTGACGTCGATATTCTAAGCCGCATGGCCGAGAAAGGGCTGGCCAAGGTCGCCTTGTCAGTCACGACGCTCGATGCTCATCTGTCTCGCACGATGGAGCCGCGCGCCTCGACGCCGACACTGCGGCTTCAGGCCATCCGTAAGCTGGCCGATGCGGGTATTCCAGCGTCCGTCATGATGGGGCCGGTCATTCCGGGTATCAACGATCACGAGATTGAGCGCATTCTGGATGCAGCCTATGCGCAGGGCGCGCGCGAGGCGGGTTATGTTCTGCTGCGCCTGCCGCTCGAAGTAGCCCCATTGTTCAAGGACTGGCTGCTGCGCAATTACCCGGATCGCTATCGTCATGTCATGTCGCTGGTGCGCTCCATGCGCGACGGCAAGGATTACGATGCCGAATGGGGCAAGCGCATGCGCGGCACAGGTCCCTATGCATGGCAGATCGGACGCCGTTTCGAGATCACAGCACGCAAGCTCGGTTTCAATGCGCGTCGCCTTCAGTTGCGCACCGATCTGTTCGAACCGGTCGAAAAGGGAGGCAAACAGCTTTCACTGTTTTAGGCGAGGCACACAAAGGGGCTCCAAAAGGCGAACTTCACCTTGGGCTGGTGCCGCTTTTCAAACTGCATATCCTATCAGTCGTCAGTTCAATTCCCGTCTGATTTCTTTTCGGACGGAGGGGCTACCTGCTTTCACGCCACCATCCTCGAGCAGGGCCCTTGCGGAGAATCGGAAGCAATGCGAGCATCGCCGCCAAATGAAACGCTCGGCTTCTGATTCTCCGCTTCTCTTTGATATCCCACTCGCGCCTGACTTTTCTGAAGAGAAAAGATTGCTTGCGCGCGGACTGAAACACATCGTCGGCATAGATGAAGCAGGACGTGGACCTTTGGCCGGTCCTGTCGTGGCTGCTGCCGTGGTGCTCGATATCGACAACCTTCCAAACGGTCTGGACGATTCCAAGCGTCTCACGGCTGTAAAGCGTGAAGCGCTCTACGAAACCATTCTGGAAAAAGCCATCACCGTTTCGGTGGCAAGCCTCAGCGCGCGCAGCATCGATGCAAGCGATATCAGGAAAGCCGCGCTTGAAGCCATGCGTCGCGCTTCTGTCTGCCTGACCTTGCAGCCATGCCATGCGCTGATTGACGGACGTGATGTTCCGCCCGGACTTCGCTGCCCCGGATCAGCTCTGGTCAAAGGCGATCAGCGTTCCGTCTCCATCGCCGCGGCCTCCATCGTCGCCAAGGTAACGCGCGACCGTATGATGATGCGTGCCGGAGCGGCGCATCCACCTTACGGACTGGAAATCCATGCCGGCTACGCGACCGTGAAACATCGCGCCGCCATAGAAACGGCTGGTCCCGTTCCCGGCATCCACCGCTATACTTTCGCGCCCATCAAAGGCCGTTACAGCGTTTAAACAGTTGCAAGCTTGGCCGCGAAGCCGAAAAGCAGCGCTGCAAAGCCCCAGCGCTGTACCGACTGTATGGCAGGATAACGTTTGAACAGGCTTCCAAGCGACGAACCTGTGAAGGCGTAGATTGTGTCGAACGACAATCCCACGATCGTCATCACGGTCCCCAGCAACGCGAACTGGAGCGTAATGCTGCCATTTTCGGGATGAATGAACTGCGGCAGCAGGACCGAACAGAAAAGCAACGCTTTCGGGTTGAGCAGATTGGTGAGGAGACCCTTGCGAGCCGAAGCCAGATAGGACCGGCGTTCGCGCACGCCGCCAGCTGCATCCACTGTCGGCAAGGGGTGGCGCAGAATGCCGATGGCAATCCAGACCAGATAGCAGGCACCGATGATCCGAACGAACTGAAACGCGACAGGAAAAGCATGAAGAAGTGCAGCCAGACCAAGTGCGGCAAGGGCGACGTGACAAGCGCGCGCGATTGCAAGCCCTGCTGCCGCTGCAAGCGCATGTGTCCTGCCCTGTGCTGCACCAGTCTGGAGGAGCAGAAGCATATCCGGTCCAGGAATAAGAAATGCAGCAGCCAGTGCGCCTGCATATAACCACATCTCGCTCATCGATATCGTCCACCAGAGCATTTCCAGCAAAAGCGCGAAGCAGTTTTGCGTAGGCTAATGCGAAAAAAGAGAGTGCCAGCCGGTCCGCTATGCGAAGCAGCTGCATGGTCGAAACTATGCGGAGATAGATGCGCATGTCCTTGCGATTTGTGGCGCAATGTTACGGATTTGTGGTACATTCTGCCAACATAACAACTATGATTGTCGGATTATGCCAACACTGAAACTGGACGCTATCGACCGCAAAATACTGACCGCACTCCAGGACGATGCGCGGCTCTCCAATGTGCAATTGGCGGAGAAAATTGGTCTGTCGCCCTCTCCGTGCCTGCGGCGCGTCAAGATGCTCGAAAAGGCAGGCGTCATTCAAGGCTATCATGCAGCGCTGGATCGAAACGCGGTCGGGCTTGGGCTGACTGTTTTCGTGGGCATCCGGGTGGAGCGCCATCACGAGGAAACCGCGACGGCGTTTCGCACCTCCGTGCAGAATCTGCCGGAGGTCTTTTCATGCCATCTCGTATCGGGAGAATCCGACTTTCTACTGCAGGTGGTGGTGCCTGATCTCGCAGCCTATGAGCGCTTTCTAACCGGCACGCTGCTGCGGCTTCCCGGCGTGATCGACATTCGGAGTAACTTCGCCATCCAGACGGTCAAGTCACAGGGAGAGCTGCCGCTCGCCCATCTCACGGGCCTCAAGGACTGACCTCACGTTACACCATCGAAAGACCATCATGCCGGATATTGTCAATGCAGTTCTTGTCGGCCCCAAAGGCATTCTTCTGGGCCGTCGCAGTCCGGATCGCCGTGCCTATCCAAACCGTTGGAGCTTTCCGGGCGGTCATGTTGAAGCAGGAGAGAGTTTTGAGCGCGCACTCCAACGGGAAATCCAAGAGGAGCTCGAACTAACGCTTCACTCGTTTTCGTTCCTCACCACTATAGAGGTCGCAAGTCCGGCAGCGTCATTCCACCTCTTTACCGTCACCGCCTGGAGCGGCCACCCTGCCATTCGCGACCGGGAACATACGGAACTGCGGTGGTTCATGCCAGAGGAAGCCTGCGTACTGGATGATCTTGTTTTGGAGGAATATCGACCGTTGTTTCATAAATTGGGTGGCATGGCAGCCAGCCGCTGATCGGACTGTAGCGAAATCGATTTCTCAATCCGGAAAACAAAAAACGCCGCCCTTTTGAGGCGGCGTTTTCTAGAAAACTGTATAAGGCGGGATTAGTTCAGGTTCGACTTGACCTGCGACAGAGCATCCTTGAACAGGTTGCCTGCGACCTTCGTGTCGACCTTGTCGGCAACGATCTTGCCAGCTGCAGCAACTGCCAGATCGACCGCCGAAGCGCGAACTGCGTTGATGGCATCGACTTCAGCCGTTGCGATCTTCTGCTCGGCAAGCTTGTTGCGGCGTGCAACATATTCTTCCGTCGCGCGCTTGGCGTCTTCGAGAAGTGCCTTGGCTTCACGCTCGGCGGAAGCAACGATGTCGCCTGCTTCCTTTTCGGCTTCCTTGCGCTTGCGATGATATTCGGCCAGCAGCTGCTGGGCCTCTTCACGAAGCGTGCGGGCTTCTTCCAGTTCGTTCTTGATGCGGTCAGCGCGCTCATCGAGCGAACGACCGACCATGCCCGGAACCTTCAGGTAAGCCAGGATTGCCAGAAAGATAATGAGGCCAATCAGTGCCCAAAATGTAGCGTCCATTGTCCTCTCCTCAGGCGTTCGAAGCCTTGACGGCTGCTGTTACCGAAGCCTTGTCGGCCTTGGTGCCCAGAAGCTGTTCGACGATCTCTGCCGTGGTTTCCTCGGCAATGTTGCCGACGTCGTTCATGGCCTTGGCCTTGATCGCGGCGATACGTTCTTCAGCTTCCTTGAGCTTGCCTTCAAGTGCTGCTTCGGCCGTAGCGCGTTCTGCGTCGGCTTCGCCCTTGCCCTTTTCACGAGCAGCTTCGGCGATCGAAGCAGCCTTGGTGCGGGCCTGGGTCAGTTCCTGCTCGTAAGCAGCAATAGCATTGTCGGCGTCCTGCTTGAGGCGGGCTGCCTGCTCGAGATCCTGAGCGATACGGTCGCGACGCGTTTCGATCACGCCGCCGATGCGCGGCAGAACCACGCGCGACATGAACAGATAGAAAAGCCCGAAGGTGATCGCGAGCCAAAGGATCTGCGATGCGTAATGGGTGGAATCAAACGGCGGGAATACGCCGCTGCCGTGTCCGGCATCGTTGGCGACCCCGGTTTCGGTGTGTACAGCATCGGCTGCGCCGTGCTCGCCAGCAGCAGGTGCCGGTTGCGATTCGGTGGCGGTTTGGGCAAACGCCGTGGACACGAACATCCAGATTTCCCCTTTAATCCAGCACGATCTGATCCAGATGGAGAGGGATCGTGCCTTACTCAGACGTCATATGCAAAGGCCAGCCGCGCTGCATTTCAAGATACAGATCGCGGCCAGCCAGTTCCTTGCAACCGTTGATTAGACGGCGAAGAGGAGCAGAAGCGCGATGAGCAGCGAGAAGATGCCCAGAGCTTCCGTAACGGCGAAACCGAACACCAGACGGCCGAACTGGCTGTCAGCAGCGGACGGGTTGCGCAGAGCGCCGGAGAGGTATTGGCCAAAGATATTGCCGAGGCCGAGAGCCGTACCGGCCATACCGAAACAGGCGAGACCGGCGCCGATGTACTTTGCTGCTTCCGCTTCCATGTTAAGCTCCTTCTGGATTGAATATAAGCGCGGATTTCAGTTCTGGCGGTCGCCCGCCGGCTTGAACTCAGTGTCCCGGATGTACTGCGTCGTTGATGTACATGCAGGTGAGAACGGTAAACACGTAGGCCTGCAGGAAGGCTACGAGGAATTCGAGTGCGGTGATCGCCACCGTCATGATCAGCGGCAGGACAGCGCCGCCGATGCCAATGGGCCCAAGTGCGGCCAACGAGACGACGAAGCCCGCAAAAACCTTGAGCGTGATATGGCCAGCAAGCATGTTCGCAAAGAGACGAACCGAGAGGCTGATCGGACGCGACAGGAACGAGATGATTTCGATGGCGACAACCAGCGGCACGATGATGCCGGGAACACCGCTCGGCACGAACAGCTTGAGGAAGCCAAGACCGTGCTTGAAGAAACCGTAGACAATGACCGTACCGATGACCAGAACCGCAAGCGCGAAGGTCACGATGATCTGGCTCGTAACCGTATAGAAATACGGGAAGAGACCGAGGAAATTTGCGACCAGAACGAACATGAAGAGCGAGAAGACGAAGGGGAAGAACTTCATGCCCTTCGACCCTGCCGAATCCCGCAGGCTGGTGGCCACGAATTCGTAAGCCATTTCCGACACCGACTGCAGACGGGTCGGGATCAGGCCGCGGCCCGAAGACGTCAGATAAAGGAAGCCCGAAGCGACCACGACGGTTGCGACCATGAAGGCCGAAACGTTCGTGAACGAAAGGTCCACACCGCCTACATCGATGGGAATCCACCGGGAAACCTGAAACTGATGGATCGGATCGTTCGCCACCTTAACCTCGTCTGTCTTCCCTGCCCGAAGGCAATTTGGCCTGCCCGAAGGCGATTTGGTCTGCCCGAAGGCGTTTCAGTCTCGGACCAGAAGGCCCACTTGTTCACTTACACTTGAACGAACTTTACCGTGAAGCCCGTCAAGTCCTATTTCTTGTCGTTCTTTTCCGCGCTAGATTTAATGTTAGCCTGTTCGGCAACATATCCAGCGGAACGAAGCACGTTGAGGACGCCCGCACCGAAGCCCAGAAGGAGAAATACGATCAATCCCCAGGGCGACGTGCCAGCGACACGATCGATGAACCAGCCAATCAGCGCACCGACCAGAACCCCTGCGATAAACTCGCTGGAAATCTTCATGGCCTGCGCGACCGAGCTTGCAGTCGCCGATCGCTCATCCTCGGAAGCCGGTTGCTTGAGCACACCCTTCTTGGCCAGTTCGGCCTCCAGGCGGTTCAAACGCTGATCCAGCTCCCCGGAACCGGGTTCGTTCTTCGCATTCTTGATCGCACCGGATGGCTTTCCGGGTTCAGTCCCGCGCGCCATTGGCAGCTCCTTTTTTCAAGAAATACGAGGATTTCAATCCCATTTCCAAGTTGCGCGCAACATATTGACACGCCGCCCGCTAGTCAAGGCGGTGCAGGCATTGCTCCAAAAGGTTTTTTATCAAGCAATCTCAATTACTTAGATATTAGTGCGACTCATTTTCCGACCAAAGGATCAGATTGGCCACATTATTGGCTAAAAAAACGGAATCGATTTCGGATGGTCATGCCGCATTCAAGGCAGGAGGAAAGTCGGCCTTATGCGCCTGTTCGACCTTTTAGTCCGCTAACAAAAACGTGACTTGAAATCGGCCGATCCCTCTATTGCCGCGAGAAGGAGCAATCAGCTCCATCCGCCGCCATAGGTGCGATAGAAGATGTGGAGACCGATCTTGGCGACCTTCTTCATCGTCGGGGCCCAGAACGGACGAACATAGGTCGCATGATAATGGGTGGCGGAGCCAACTTCCGGCAGCCATATCTGACCGGCAGAGACGGTCTTTGCCACCTGCTGCGCCATGCGCCATTGCGGCATTTCGGTCACGCGGTGCTTCTGGCCGTCGCAAGCAAAGGAAAACTGGCAGGCATTGAGCCAGTCGCGATTCTGGTAGACCACACCGCAGATCGATCCCGGATAGGCCGGGTTGCGCACGCGGTTGAGGACGACCTGGGCGACGGCAACCTGTCCCTTAACCGTTTCGCCGCGCGCTTCATAATAGACAGCCTCGGCAAGGCACTTCTGTTCGCTCTTGCTGAAAGCGGAAGGCGGCAGTGGCGTAGCCGCCCATTCGTGGTCCTTCTCACCGATCGGTGGCACGAAGCGGCCTTCGCCCGGCTGGGGCTTCAAAATGCTTTCAAAGGGCGAGGTCTTGCCATAGTCCGGCGTCGCAGGCGCATAACCAAGGGCCAGCGCATCCGGCTGGTCATTGGTAATGAGCTTGGCGAGCTGGGTCGGCATTTCGGAGCGCGGCTTCGGCGGTTTGACCGCATGGAACGCCATGGTGATGGCGACTTCCTTGCCCTCCAATTTGTTAGAGAAGACCATTTTCGCGTCCGTCTTTTCCGGCGGACGCGTGATCATGCTGATCTTGTCGAACATGCTCCCGGCAGTGAAGGCCTTGGCGGGCGCCTTGGGTTTCACCGAGACGAGGCGGCCCGTCTTGTCGGAGCGATTGATGCGGTTTTCGTCCGGGTTCGGATCGTCCGGGCCGAGCTTGGCCGTCTTTTTACCCCCGGACAGCGCAACACGACCAATGCCCGGCACTTCGATGCCGTTGGTTGCGATGCTGCCCGTTACCGTCGTTGCATCCACGAATGGCATTTCGGCCTGATGGACGGAACCGACCGGCGCCTTGGCAACAAAGGCAGTCCAGCGATGCGATCCCAGATCAGCCGACGGCACCAGGCTCGCCATATCCTGAAAGGCAATCGCATTGGAATTGAAAAGATAAGTCATGGCCGCCAGAACCAGCGGCACCAGACGGTGCGGTTTATGAACTATCTGGCGTGGCTTTGCCCTTACGGCGTAATAGCGTCCCTCTTCCGGGCAATAGCCCGTGACAGGGTAATGCCACACCGGCTCGGCAACGGCCTTCCTTCGACCAAACAGCGCTCGTAAAGATACAAGACGCACCGCACACTCCACTCACACTGACTAAACTGATGCGGTGATAACGAAGTATTAACCTTGCCCACTGGGTGGAGGACACGCTTGCAGCTCTGGCGAATACAGTCATTATCAGCAGCGCATTAACCATGAACGAATATGGTTAATGCGGGGTTTAAGCAGTTTCAGCTTTGCGAAAACCGAATTGCTGTAGTGAGGAGGTGCATCATGGACAAGGTTACGGGTGGCTGCCTGTGCGGCAATGTTCGCTTTGAAGCAACGGGACAACCATATCGGGTCGGTATCTGCCACTGCCTCGACTGTCGCAAGCACCATGGAGCCCTGTTTCACGCTTCAGCGATATTTCCCGAAGCTGCGGTTACGGTCGAGGGAGAGACCCGTGACTATGCGGGACGATTTTTCTGTCCGCGTTGCGGGTCCCCTGTTTTCGGGCGCAGCGCGGATGAAGTCGAAATCAATCTTGGCTCACTCGACGCACCGGACCAGTTCAAGCCGACCTATGAACTCTGGATCATTCGCCGCGAATCCTGGCTGCCGCCATTCCCGGACATGAAGGGTTATGAACGCGACCGCGATGGGTCGAGCCGCTTCGAGGATTAGAGTGCATCCCGAAAAATGTGAAACGCCTGGCTGCACAGGGAAATCAGTCCAGTGGATTGATTTCTGATCCTGCTTCGACCGGACCAAGATGCGTGGAAAAACAAATACAATATAGCACTCCCGACACTTCCATTTTATTTAAAGTGGAAATGCTCCTGGCGCCATCTTTTCTTTAATGACAAACGTTCTATTTGTGATGAAGATAGTATCGTCAAAGTTTCGGGGAGGAAATTTATGCAGGTTTTAAAAATCGGGGTTATCGGGGTGGCGTTCAGTGCTTTTGCAATCATTGCCACAGCGCAAGCCGACGACTGCCAGAACGCCAGTTCGCAGTCCGCACTCAATGAATGCTATGGCAAAGCCTACAAGAAATCGGATGGCGAGTTGAACAAGATCTTCAAGACCTTGCAGCACCGCGCCGACGATGCGGACCTGAAGAAAAAGCTGGTTCAGTCGCAACGGACATGGATCGCCTTTCGCGACGCCGAATGCGACATGCAGACAGTTGGTGGCGGCAGTATTTCCGGCATGGCCTATTCGATCTGCCTGTCTGACCTGACGGCGGAGCGCGTCAGCGACCTCAAGAAATATCTCAAATGCGAGGAAGGCGACAGCAACTGCCCCTTCCCCGCCGCCAGCAACTGATCAGTTCCGGCTCTCATAGGCGGCATCGAAGAATGTCTTTTCCAGTTCGACCGCTCGCCGGAAGAACTGCTGGCATTGTTCCGCCGCTGCCGGGCCGACCCTATCGAGTTCCGAGCGCAGGAAACCGACAAATTCCACGAAGTATGGATTGTCATGCAGCACGATCCATTCCGCGAAAATAAAATCGTCGGGCAGAGGCTTTGGCGCTTTTTCAGCCCAGTCGAGATAAAGCCATTCGGCAACGGTCAGCACCGACAGGCAGACCGCATAGGAGCCTGAACGCGCAGCTTCCAGCATCAGTTCCTTGAATGCAGCGGTTGGCGTCGCATCAGGTGTATCGAAACGCTCGGCGTCAGCGACTGCGAGTTTCGCAAAGGAGCGTTCGAAATAGGAGTTCTCATCGCTGCTGATCATGCCGATGAAACGGCCCAATGTCAGCTTGGCTTCCATCCTGTCGCAATTGACCAGCGTTCCACCCAACAGTGACAGAAAGCAGTCGATAAAGCGATGATCCTGCACCAGATAGCGCGTCATGACATCAGGTGCGACCGTGCCCGTATAGATTTCACCGACGAGGCGATGGCCGACGGCTTGCGACCAGAATGGTTCGGCGACCTGACGAAGATTGTCGGTAAAACGACCGGCTTTGGCATCACTTGGCATGGAAAGACCGACTCCTTGCTATTTTCACGGTCGGACCTTATCGGTGCCATCCAGTATCAGCAATGAGCATGTCAAAATTCCCTATGCATCGCCCGCAGATTGGTTATGCTGCTGAAATAAAGTGGACATTTTTCTGAGGGGAATGATGAACACGTACTTTTCGCCTGCCCGTGCGGCACTTCTGCTTGCTGTTGCGATGGCTCTTCCGGCAGGAAGCGCATTCGCCAAATCCGCTTGCGATGGTGTGACGACAACGCTCACCAAACAGCAGAAAACGGATTACAGGTCTTTCATCGCGCAAAGTCTCGGCAAGAAAGTCAAACCGGCTTCCGTCAGCATCGAGAGCTTCATGCAATATGGTAACTGGTCCGTCGTCTATGCGGATGTTCCGGTGGCCGATCCCGGTTATTTCTTTTTTGACCTTTCCGGCAAGCTGCCGACACTGAAAGACGTCTGGGGCGGGATGGCTGAAAGAAGCGAGATACCCGATCTTGTCAAATGGGCGGAAAAGCTCGGCGCCAACAAGGAAATTGCCGCCTGCTTTGCCGATACGGCAACCGCTTCGTAAGTTCGAGAAACCTACACTCAACTTTCACTGACCCAATTGACGCCAGTGCCCGTAAGATGATTGACGGAGCAACGCAAACTTGCCACCTACTCATCACGCAATTTTTGAATCCAAGGTATAATTATAATGCCGTTTACCAAGGCATTTATAGCTGGCCTTGCCGGTGCCATCAGCAGCCTCCTTACATGCAATACCGCCACAGCAGAACTCATGAATCTGCGCGTGAGCAGCACATCCATGATGCCCGTCTTTGGGCCAGGCGATGTCGTCGCTGCAACCAGCTATAGACCACAGGAAAAGATCGAGCGCGGCGATCTCGTCGTCTATACTGTTGACTACGTTTCGAAGGAATTGTCGGGCGATGTACCGGTCAAAGCTGAATTCCTCGGGCGAGTGATCGGGCTGCCCGGTGAATCGGTCAAAATCGAGAACGGCATACCGCTTATCAACGGAAAAGCACTCGAAACAACGAAGATCACATCAACAATTGATGATGGTTGCCCTGAAGAAACCGTGTCGAACTCTTATTATCAGTGCCGTTTCGTGCGTGAGACAATACCGGAAGGTAAGAGCTATGTTCTTCTGAATACGGTCGATCATGGCTTTATCGACAACGTCAAGGAGAAGGCACTCGCTCGCGGCCAATATTATATCATGGGAGACAATCGCGATAACGCCAACGATAGCCGAGGAAAGTATGTTGGCCTCGTATCGAAAGACCGGATCAAGGGCAAGATTCGTATGGTGTCTGCGTCAGTCCGCAAGCCAGACCGGCAGTGGCGATTGGAAGGTTTTCCAGGCCTGGAGTGAACCATCCTCCGACCACACTTAATCGTGCTTCACAGACCAGCGGTCGATATCCACGCTCTGCCCGATCAATGCGAGGCCGTTGGCGATGGAATCGAACTGGTTCGAGCTCGTCACCACAGCGTCGGGAAAGCGGTTTTCAAACACCGTACGGATGACCGGCACGAAAGACGTGCCGCCGGTCAGGAAAACACGGTCGATAGACGCCGTTTCCAGCTCCGCTTTATCCACCGCCTGCTGCACCGACTGTTCAATCTGGCGCACATCGTCAGCGATCCAGTTTTCGAAATCGTTGCGCGTGATGTCGGAGCGGATTTCGAAATCATCGGCTTTAAAGTGCAGTTCCGACATGCGCTGCGATGAAAGCCTTACCTTCAGGTCTGAAACGGCGCGGTATATCTCATAACCGTAATCGTTCTCGATCAGGTTGATGAAATGTTCGAGGGGCTTTGGATCGACCGCTTGCCGGGCCAGTTCGTCCAGATCGCGAATGGTCGCTGGAGAGTTCATCAGGAACAGCGTGTTCCAGCGCGCAAAATTTGCATAATAATGGTTCGGTATGGTCAGCCTTTTGCCGAAGGACTGGTACTCCGTACCCTTTCCAAGCAGCGGCGAAACGGCATTATCGATGATGCGATAGTCGAATGTATCGCCTGCAATGCCCAGACCTGTCTGGCTGAGCGGCGTGAAGCTGAGGCCGTTCTTGCCCACTTCGAAGCGCACGATGGAAAAGTCGCTCGTACCGCCGCCGAAGTCGGCCACCAGAACGGTGGATGCTGCGTTCAGTTCCTGCGCATAGAAATAAGCCGCGGCAACCGGCTCATAAACGTAGTGAATATCGGTGAAGCCGAACGCCCTGAACGCCTTCTCATAGCGCTGCATGGCCAGCGCTTCATCCGGCGAAGCGCCCGCAAAGATCACCGGCCTGCCGATAACCACGCGATTGCCCTTTGGTGGCAGGCGGTCGCCCAGCCGCGCGGCGACCGTTTCGAGGAAGCTCGCCAGAATATCCTCGAACTTGAACCGCTTGCCGAAAACCGGCGTATCGGTGAAGGATTTCGATGCCGCGAATGTCTTGAACGACTGCAGCATACGCGTTGAATGCGGCGCGTTGACGAACGCGTCCATCGCCCAAGGTCCGCTTTCAACGGTGCGCTCGCCGGTTTCGCGATCTTGCCAGAAGCAAAGAATCGAGCGATAGCCGGTAATATCCACGCCATCCTTCGGCACGCTCAGGACGACCGTGGTTCCATCGGGTGCAGCCACGGACAGAACGGTGTTCGTCGTGCCGAAGTCGATGCCCAATGTCACGCCGTCAAAACGGCTCTGATCAGCCTTCGTCATCACTACACCTTCTTTGGAGAAAACCGGAGAGCGGGCGAATTAGCAGCCGCGCAAGCCAAGCTCAACCTGAAATTACCAAATTAAATGCTGGTTATGATCACGATCGCGATCATCGCGGTCCAGATGAGAAAAATTTCCGGTCGCACAAATGTTAATGCGTGTTTCCAAAGTTTACATGACCTCCTTCTTCTGCCTGTTAGGTTTCACCGCCGCATCTGGAGTGGTTCGTCTTTCATTCATATCCCCTGAACTGCTCCGCTTATTTGTTTTCACCGCCTTCGCAATGCCCGGATGTTTTCGATCCGGCTTCGCTATGCTCAAGGTTACCCAACAAATGAAAGCGATACTCATGGCGTTTCTCTCACGTACGGTTCTTGCCACTGTCCTCCTTTCGGCCAGTGCGCTTTCCCACGCTGCAAATGCTCAGGAGCCAGCCAATCAGCCGATAGCAAGTGGCTATCACAGCAGCGGTCAGGCCACCGCAGAGGTGAGCGGCGTCGTGGCAGATGGCGACAAGCTGACCGTCAAGGTCCGTTTCATCAATGCTAAGGAAGGCGGAAGCGTTTCGACAACGCTTTATACCGCGCTGTCGGACAAGGATTACGAGAATGACTATTATCTTCTCGCAGGCGACAAGAAATATCTTCTGCTGAAAGATTCCGAAGGCAAACCGCTGGCTCCGGCATCGGTTTCTCTTTTCGGCAATGGCCATGTTGTGGGCGTCTGGCATGGTGTCTTTCCCGCACCACCGAAGGGCCAGAAGGTGACGCTCTATATCAAGGGGGTCGAGCCGCTCGGGCCTTTCGCTGTTCCCGCCGAATAGGGGCTGGCCATGACCAATCAGATCAAAGGCTGCATCGCTCTCGGCCTCGCCGTGCTTTGCCTGCCATCCGTCGCGACCGCGCAAAATACAAGTGCAGATAACAGCGCTTATATCCGTGATCTTGTGCCCGAAATCCGCGATCTGGTTTCGGCATCGGGCAGCACCGATGGCAAGGCCCGTGGCCTGTCCGGTGCGGCACAGGAGATTGTCGAGAAGAGCGGCAATATCACCATGCGGGAAACGGAGGATAGCATCGTCCTTTCCGTGACGAGCGATATTCTGTTCGATTTCGACAGCGCCAAACTAACGGGCAAGGCCAAGGCGACGCTGACCGATATTGCCAAAATATTGGAAAGCATGCCGGATTCCGCAGTCCGTGTGGTGGGCCATACGGATTCCAAAGGGGCCGACAGCTACAACGATAAACTGTCGAAAAGCCGCGCCGATGCGGTCACCAAATTTCTCGTCAATAATGGCGTTCAATCGGCACGACTGAAACCGGAAGGGCATGGCGAAAGCGAACCTGTCGCACCCAATGAAATCAAGGGCAAGGACAATCCCGACGGACGGGCACAGAACCGGCGTGTCGAATTTGTGCTGCCGAAAACCTAAGGGCAAGACCAGACCAAACGCGACTTCCGGCATCATGCCGGAAGTCTGCAATCTCTGCCTCCAGATATATTAGTAGTAGCTTATTTTCATGCGGGACGGACGCCCTAATTCTCGATTGCCGGACTTGGCATCAACGTCAATTAGGAAACCGTCTCATGAGCACAAAACCAACTATCGTACTTGCGCATGGTTTCTGGGGAGGGGCAGCCCATTGGAGCAAGGCCATCCTCGCACTTTCCCGAATGGGACATGACAAGATAAGAGCCGTGGAGATGCCTCTGACGTCGCTTGCCGACGATGCCGAGCGTTTGCGCAAGATGACCGTACAGCAGGAGGGGCCGGTACTTCTGGTCGGGCATTCCTATGGTGGTGCGGTCATCACACAGGCAGGTGATCTGCCGAATGTGGTGGGGCTGGTTTACATTGCTGCCTTTGCACCAGATGCAGGCGAAAGCCCCGGCGGCATCAGTCAGGAACATCCACCTGCGGCATTCCCCAATCTGGCTCCCGACAGCGATGGATATCTCTGGATCAAGTACGATAAGTTTCACGAAAGCTTCTGCCAGGATTTGAGCGCCGACGAAGCTCTGGTCATGGCAATCACGCAGAAGGCGCCCATCGCCAATACATTTGGTGACACGATCACAGCACCGGCCTGGAAGAAGAAGCCAACCTGGTATCAGATATCGAGCCAGGACCACATGATCGCGCCGGAAAACCAGAAGCGAATGGCCGAACGCATGAACCCGCGCAAGACCATCACACTGGATGCAAGTCATGCCTCGCTTGCATCAAGACCCGACGAGGTCGCCGGATTGATCGCTGAGGCCGCAAACAGTGTCTCGTGAGAATCGAAAAGCAAAAAGCCCGGATCGCTCCGGGCTTTTTGTGTGTCAGCTTATTTCTTTTTCTTCGCGCGGCCAGCGAACGGATTGTCCGAGGTGCGCAATGAAAGCCTTATCGGCACACCCGGCATATCGAAAGTCTCACGCAGGCCGTTGATGAGATAGCGCACATAGGATTGCGGCATCGCATCGGGACGCGAGCAGGACACGACGAAGCCCGGCGGACGGGTTTTCACCTGCGTCATATATTTTACCTTCAGGCGGCGGCCAGAAACTGCCGGTGGCGGCTGGTGCGCGATGACGCCAGCCAGCCAGCGGTTGAGACGTCCGGTCGAAACGCGGCGGTTCCAGATTTCGTGGGTCTTGACGACATTCTCCATGAGCTTGTCGATACCCTGTCCGCGCTCGCCGGAAATCGGCACGGCGCGAAGCCCGCGCACCTGCGGCAGCAGGCGGGCCGTCTTTTCGTAAAGATCGGCCAGAACCATCTGGCGGTCCTCGATCAGATCCCATTTGTTGAATGCGATGATCGGTGCCCGGCCTTCACGGATGATGAGATCGGCAATCTGCAGATCCTGCTTTTCAAACGGGATCGTCGCATCGAGCACGATGATGACGACTTCCGCAAAACGGATCGCACGCAGGCCGTCAGCAACCGAAAGCTTTTCGAGCTTTTCCTGCACGCGCGACTTGCGGCGCAAACCGGCCGTGTCAAACAGCTTGATCTTGCGGCCACGCCATTCCCAATCCACCGAGATCGAGTCACGGGTGATGCCTGCTTCCGGTCCGGTCAGCAGGCGGTCTTCACCGAGCATCGTATTGATGAGCGTCGACTTGCCAGCATTAGGTCGGCCGACAATGGCGATCCGCAGCGGCTTGGTCGCATCATAGGCCGGGATTTCTTCTTCATCCGGGTCTTCGATATCATCGCCGATCAGTTCACCGACAGCCTTCGGCGTGAAAACCTCGTCTGCGGTTTCCTCTTCCTTCTCGTCGGCGAAGACGCGCTCTTCGCCCAGAAGCTCGACAATGGCGTCACGCAGGTCTGGCATGCCCTGACCGTGTTCGGCAGAGATCGGGCACGGTTCGCCAAGGCCAAGCTGGAAGGCGTCATACATGCCGGATTGCGCGCCGCGCGCTTCCGCCTTGTTGGCGACCAGCACGACCGGCTTGCCGGAACGGCGCACCACTTCAGCAAAGGTGCTGTCGGTCGGCGTCAGGCCGTTCTTGGCGTCAACGACGAACAGGATCACGTCGGCTTCCTGGATGGCAGCCTCGGTCTGGGCGCGCATGCGCGCTTCCAGGCTGTCATTGGCAGCTTCTTCGAGACCTGCCGTATCGATGACCTGAAACTTCAGATCGTAGAGCTTGGCATCGTGGATGCGCCGGTCGCGCGTGACGCCCGGCAGGTCATCGACCAGCGCCAGCTTGCGGCCGACGAGGCGATTGAACAGCGTGGACTTACCGACATTGGGACGCCCGACGATGGCGACTGTGAAACCCATGGGAGAAAATAACTCCAGAAACCAGAGCGGTTCCGCTTTCAACCGAAACGTGGAACCGCTCTATTTATTTATCTTGACGCGCATCTTGTCCGAAAACCGCTTCGCACTTTTCGGGATGCGCTTTGATTTTCCCGCGCATCTTATCCGAAAACCGTTTCACACTTTTCGGGATGCGCTTGTGTTATTATGTGCTTTGCGCATCGGGCACGTTGACACCCGCACTGCGCATCAGATCGAGCATCGTATTGGAACGCTGGCGGATATTGGCCGGAGCAAGACTGTCATTGGCAATTTGCTGGAACAGTTTGACCGCATCATCGAAACGCTCAGCCTTCCAGGCAGCCAGACCCAACGCTTCCCGTGCGCTTGAACGCATAGGATTGCCGTCTGCGGAAAGCGTCTCGACGTGCTTGGCGACGTCGTCGTAGGAACCGCTGTCGACCAGCAGATAACCGGCACGCAGGCGCGCAACATCGCGAAGCGGTGCAGGCACGGCGTTATCGGCAGCAACCTCATCGAACGCCTTCACGGCACCGGCTGCATCGCCCTTGTCAGCGATAACCGACGCGGCGCGAAGACGCGCCAGCACCGGATAGGAGCCGTAGCCGGTCTTTTCCAGATCGTCGAGCGCAGTCAGCGCTTCGTCGTTTTTGCCTTCCGAGGCGAGGTCCAGTGCGGCGAGGAACTTGTCACCGGAAGCGGAAGCCTTGCTGTCGACCCAGTGCTGATAGCCGACCCAGCCAGCTGTTCCCAGAACAATGGCCACAGCGCCGCCGATCAACAGCGGACCGAAATTCCGCCAGATCTGCTTTGCCCGTTCCGAACGGATTTCCTCGTTTACCTCGCGAATGAAACTGTCGTCTGCCATGGACCTGCCACTAAAGCCAAATTGATGTTCGTATTTGTTCGTTCTGGCGCTTTTAGTCGCATTTCGCGCCATATGTAAGACCCGTCAGCGAAATAAGCCGAAACACGTGTCACAAAGTGCATTTCGGTCCGACAATAGCCTTATTCAAGAACTAGCAACGGAATTTCTGGAACTATTCCTCTTCCCCCCTCGTTTCGTGGTCCATGCGCATCCTGTCCCCCCGCCCTGTTCTTTTGTCCGCCCTGGTTCTGGCTACCTGTGCCGCACAGGCGGAACCGGTATCCACAAAGCCGCAATATGTGCTGGTTTCCTTCGATGGCGCACATGACAATGCACTATGGACCCGCTCGCGCGAGCTGGCGAAGAAAAACAACGCCCATTTCACCTATTTCCTTTCCTGCGTCTTCCTGATGAGCAAACAGGACCGGCGCGATTACAAGCCGCCCCATAAGCGGGCCGGTTCGTCCAATGTCGGCTTTGCGCTCAGCCGCGACGAAGTTGTCACCCGCCTTGGCAATATCTGGCAGGCCCATCTGGAAGGCAACGAGATCGCCAGCCATGGCTGCGGTCATTTTGACGGCACCGACTGGTCAACCGCCGACTGGGACAAGGAAATCAAGGAGTTCCGCCGCATTACCGCTGACGCCTACAAGAATAATGGCATCAGTGGCGAGCCGGAAGGCTGGCGTGATCTTGCGCTGAAGGGCATCGACGGGTTTCGCGCGCCCTATCTCGCCGCATCGAAGCCGGTGCAGGATGCGCTCAAGGCAAACGGTTTTCGCTATCAGGCATCGTCCATCACGCGCGGCCCTGAAGAGCCGACCCTTGCCGGTCAGTTTGCTTCATTTGGATTGCCGCTTGTTCCGGAAGGCCCGTCGCAACGCCCTATCGTAGCAATGGACTATAATCTTTATGTCCGTCACTCGAAGGGCAAGGAAGCGCCACAGCAATCGGCGGCTTTCGAGGAACGGGCATACAAGGCTTTCCGCACGGCATTCGACAAGCAATATACCGGCGAGCGCATTCCGCTCCAGCTCGGCTTCCATTTCGTGCTGATGAATGACGGTGCCTATTGGCGCGCCATGGAGCGGCTCGTGACTGAAGTCTGCACCAAGCCCGACGTCAAATGCACAACCTATAGCGATTATCTGGACAGTCTCGACAAGGATGCCGTCCATGCAAGCCAGAACAGGTCGTAATCGTCCTCTTAAGCTGAAGGCGTTGCATCAAGATTTGCCTGATCGAGCGACGGCAGCGGCTCGTCGCGGATAACCGCCTCGAAAGCTCTCAGGCGCTTGTAGATCGACAGCAACTCGATGATCGTCGTCCATGAGTTGACGAGATACTGGAACGATCCCTGCACCTGCGAAAAGACATTCGTGATCTGGTTCATGAGGCCAAGCGTCAGCTTGCCAGCCACAATCGACGGAACAAGGATCAGCGTCGGGAAAATATTATCGGCCTGAATATAGAAAATGCGGGCGACGTTGAAATAGACATAGTGGAAATAGAGCCGGAAATAATTGTGCCGGACATTGCGGAACAGTTCGCCCAGCGTGACCGGCTGGGCACGATCCGCATGGTCTTCACCATAGACCAGTTCCTTGCGGTAGGCCGCTTCGACGCGCTGATTATTGAACTCCAGCCCCGGCAGCTTGATACCAACCAGCGCCAGAAAACCGGTGCCGAAAGCAGCCCAGAAAATCGCTGCCACGACCAGCGCATGCGGCACCATGCCAACCACCGGCAGCTCACTGACCTTTTCCGAAAAACTGAACAGGACCGGCAGAAAGGCAATCAGCGTCATCACCGATTTGACGAGGCTGACACCAAGCTGTTCCAGCGTCGTGGAAAAGCGCATTGTGTCTTCCTGCACGCGCTGTGCCGCACCTTCGATGGAACGCAGTTTCGGCCAATGACTGACGTAGTATTCATTCATCGCCGAACGCCAGCGGAAGATATAGTGGCTGACGAAAAACAGGCTCAGAACACCGACAGTCACACCGATAAAGGCTATTTCGGCAAATGTGACCATGCCCCAGTAAAAGTCGGAGGCGCTGACGGCTCCGGGCGATGTGAGTGCCTTTTGAACCAGATCGTAGAACGGCCCATACCAGGCATTGACCGCAACGCTGACCTGCACGCCGAAATAGGTAGTGAACAGGATCAGTGCCGATCCAAGTATGGACCAGCGTTGCCACGGGTGCGGTGAAAACCAAGCCCAGAAAAGATAGAAGGCGAATGTCGCCACCGCGAAATATATATAGAACCAGAGAAACGGCGCCGACCAGAACAGGCTCGCACCGATAATCGGCGCTGCGTCTTGCGCCAGGGGTGGCAGGCCGAATATGGCACCCAACCTTTCCCCTCCTTCATACCAGCCAAGCACTGCAAGCAGGCTCCAGACGAGCGCGGACCAGAAGAACAATTTCGGGCGGGGAAAGAACGACACAAACACTGAATTTCAGTCCAACTTCGTGAGGAATTTTCCGCATATGAAGCCGGTTCTCGCGCCTTTACCAGTTAAATTCCTGTAAGGTTTCAGCCCGATGTTCTGGCGGCGCGTCCTGCCATGATGCCAAGCACCGCGACGACCACCAGCGAGAGCGCTGCGGCCAGACTTGCCGAAGTAAACGAACCGGAACGCTGCGCCATGAAGCCAGCCACCAGCGGGCCGATGATCTGGCCAATGCTGAAGCAGACCGTCATCCGCGCCAAAGCGCGTTTTGGCGAAGCCGGTGCGAGTGTGCGGGCGATCTGCAATCCGAACGCCGTCAATGCCATGAAAGTGATGCCCAGAAGCGCGCCGCCCACCAGAGGCCCGAGCGGCGGAGCCAGAACCACGCTCGCGGCAACGCCGACAGCTTCCAGAATGGCTGTCAGGGCAAATGCATTGAAAAGGCCGAATTTCCTGGCAGCCGGTGCCCACAGCCAGATCGAGGGCGCAGCCGTCAGGCCGGTCACCACCCACACAGCCGCTTCCATCAGCGGGCCACCATCGGTCGCGCGCACGATTGCAATCAGGAATGTTGCCGTGATCACGTAGCCAAAGCCGAAAATGCCATAGGCCAGCGCCAGTGCGTTGAAGGCGAAGCTCTTGGGGAGCGGCGGTTCACGCGTGCCACTGTTTCCGCCAACCGGCCCTTCCCTGACGAAAGCGCCAACCAGAACAACCATGACGATGGTCAGAACCGCAGCGCCGATCCAGTCGGCACGCCAGTCAAGCCCCGCAAAACGGATCAGCGCCACAAGAACGGCAGAGAGTGCAATACCACTGCCTACACCGCCGAAATGCAGGGCTCCAAGCCCCGCTCTTTCCGCCGCCGTGACATGGCTCAGCACGATTGCCGTGCAGAGGATCATCGTCACCGCACTGATGAAACCCGCCGCAAAGCGGATGATGGAGAACAGCCAGACACCGTCAAAAAACGCCATGGCAGCGCACAGCAATCCGCTGATGATCAGGCCCGCAATCACGCTTTTCCGCTCGATGCCCGCGGACCATCCATAACCGGCAACGACTGCCCCCAGCAGATAGCCGATATAATTGGCCGATGCGATAAAGCCTGCATCGGCGGCAGTGAAGCCGATATCAGCCATCATTCCCGGCAGGATCGGCGTATAGATGAAACGCCCGATCCCCATGGCTGCGGCCATAGCCAGAAAGCCGCCGAAAGCATAGCGGACGGCAGTGCGATGTTGTGGGGATGCGGGCTTGGTCATCTCTAGGGAGGTCTCGGTCATTGGCGGGAAAATAAACCTCAATCATCCAAGGACAATTGAATTTTTCTGATCGGACCGATCACGACTATTGAGCCTCCATACGCGCTCGCCCTCCTTGAAGCTTGCCCCCGGTTGTTTGGGTTTGTGCCCCTGTGGGACCACCCTACAATCGATGCATGATACTCGTTAGGGAGGATCGGGATGAATAGATCGGGCATATCCGCCTGCCTGTTGGCAGTTGTAGCAGTTGCGTCAGCGGGGGGCGTTCAGGCGAAAGAACTGACAACGATGAACGAAGTTCGTGACGCATTGAATGCCTGCTGGTCTCCACTCTCGGATAGCAAAAACTCTTCCGTTACCCTGCGCTTCAGCTTCAAACGGGACGGAAACCTGAAAGGACCGCCATGTGCCAGCGCAATCAATGTTCAAGGTGATGACAAGACAAGAAAAGCATTTGTAATAGCTGCCATCGAAGCAGTCGAAAGATGCACCCCGTTGAAGCTCGCTCCCTCTCTTGCACACAGTATCAGCGGGAGCGTCTTCACCATGCGGTTTCATTCGTCTGATTAATCAAGACATCTGCTTTCAAATATGGCCTTGCGAATCACATAAGTGTGTGCTTATGTGATTGCATGAATGAGAATGATATATTCCACGATATATTCAGGGCACTTGCCGACCCGACCCGCCGGATG
Organism: Brucella lupini; assembly: GCF_002252535.1. Lineage (NCBI taxonomy): Bacteria > Pseudomonadati > Pseudomonadota > Alphaproteobacteria > Hyphomicrobiales > Brucellaceae > Brucella > Brucella lupini. The sequence continues at coordinate 76,630 of NZ_NNRN01000049.1, read as the reverse complement.
ATTTTCGAGAAGCTGGCATCGGGTAGCATGAATGCCAGCGCGCTGCGGCAGGGTATGGAGATCAGTCAGCCAGCCATGTCGCAGCATCTGGCTGTGTTACGCAGCGCGGGGCTGGTGCGTGAGGAACGCGAGGGACGCTTCGTCAATTACGAAGTCGATCCGAACGGGCTGACGCTCATCGCCAACTGGCTTGCAAAGTATCGCGCCTACTGGCCGGAACGTATCGACGCTCTCAAAATCTTGCTGAAGGATATGGACCAATGACCGACCGGCAGGAAGAACCACGCGTGAAAGGCATTGAACAGGAATATGAGTTGGATGCCACGCCGCAGAAAGTGTGGCGCGCGATCAGCATTCGGGAGTTTCGCGAAAACTGGCTTCCATCCGAGGCACTGGCCGATCCGGAGCCAGCATCCTGCAAGCCCGGTGAGGAGATCAGTTACCGGATGCGGGAAAGCGAACCGCCCTTTCTGGAAAGTATGGTCACGTTCCGCATTGTGCCAGGCGTTTCCGGCGGCACCTTTCTGCGCGTCATCCATGAACTGAACGACACGCGCCTGAAGCGCACTGCGGCAGTTGCTGCCAACAGCAACCGGGCGCCGATGATGCGCGCCGCTTGACCGCCTGACGCTCTGAAACTCTAAAAAAAGAGGAGTTCGCCGATGCGCGAAACGATGCAACTCGTCCCTATGGTCGTGGAACAGTCGAGCCGTGGCGAACGGTCATTCGATATCTATTCGCGTCTGCTGCGCGAAAGGATCATCTTTCTCAATGGCGAAGTGAATGACACCGTATCCGCGCTTATCTGCGCACAATTGCTGTTTCTGGAAGCGGAAAATTCCAAACAGCCGATCAATCTCTATATCAACTCGCCGGGCGGCGTTGTGACCAGCGGCCTCGCGATCTATGACACGATGCGCTATGTCCGTGCGCCTGTGCACACGCTTTGCATGGGGACAGCCCGCTCCATGGGCTCCTTCCTGCTGATGGCGGGCGAACCCGGTCATAGGGCAGCACTTCCCAACGCAAACCTGCTTGTCCACCAGCCCTCCGGTGGCTTTCAGGGGCAGGCATCGGACATCTTCATCCATGCCGAGGAAGCACAACGCACCAAGCGGCTGATGACGCGTCTTTATGCCGAACATTGCGGTCGCAGCTATGAAGAGGTGGAACGCGCCCTCGACCGCGATAATTTCATGACCGCGGAGGCAGGTCTCGAATGGGGGTTGATCGACCGCATACTGGAACGGCGTGAAGTTTCAGCGGCGTGACGCTTTTGAAGCGCTGCTGCATCTATGCCGCTGTAGGTTTTTCTTCGGTCGTTCGTCTGGTGACGGGAACGCTGTCCGGAATATCGGAATGAAGGAAATGCAGAAGCGTATCTTGCATCGATGACAGTCGGTGCGCGCTATCGCGCCAGCCGAACGGAATGTCTTTTGGCATGGGCGGAATCCGGCTTGGCTCCTGCCCTTCCTCCAGCTCGCAATTGGCGATGACAACCTGCAAGGCTTCCGTCAGCCAGGGCGGCGGTGGAGCCTCCTTCTTTCGCAGCGCATTGCCCAGCGCTTCACCGAATAGCAGCGCCGATGCGTAAAGGCGGATGCCACGCCGGTCGTACCGACCCGCCATTTCCTTAACCTCGCGCGCCACCAGCCGACCACGCAGCGACCAGCGCGCATTGCTGCGCGCCAGCGCAATACCGTCGCCGAGGGCGATCACTGCCCGGTGCGCGGATGTAAACTGGTTGATTGCACTTTGGGCGCGCACGAGGTCCTGTTTTTCGAGCGCCACTGCCGATTGCTTGAGTCCGTTGGCAAGACGGTCAAGCAGGCCGCGGACGGCCTTGTCGATCAGCAGCACGGGGCTTGGCGTCATCAATATCTGGCTGAACAGCAAGCCGACACCGGCACCGACCAGAACATCGACCAGCCGCGTTATTCCGGCGACCTGCGGTCCCATGGCGAGAACCAGAATCGCAGAGACGCCCGACTGGATGGCAATTGCCGGAGCCATGCCGAAAGAGGTCGCCAGAACCATGGCAACGAATGTCACTATGCTTGTGTGGAAAACCGGAACCGTTTCAGGCAGTAGCAGCGAAAGCTCGCCGACCAAGACGCCTGTCGTGACGCCGACCATCACCCCTATCGCCTGCTTGCCATGGTTGGGCAGGTTCGGCGCCAGGCAAATCACCGCCGTTACCATGGCAAAGACTGGTTTCGGCTGCCCCAGCGCCAACTGGCAGATCAGCCATGCGACACCGCCTGCAAAGGACGCGATCAGGGAGTCACGCCAACTTACCGACCATTGCTGAACGACCTTATTCGCGCGCTGCCGCATAGATCTCTCCATCTGCTTATCGGCAGCTATCTATGGCAGCGCTCCTCTGCCTCAAGACTTGAAGAAACTTTCGTATAGTTCCGGCTTGAAACCGACCGTCAGCTTTCCGTCCTTGTCTAGAACCGGACGTTTGACCATGGATGGCTGTGCCAGCATCAGCGCCCGCGCCTTGGCGGCATCGACGTTTTGGCGTTCTTCCTCGGGCAGTTTGCGAAACGTCGTTCCGGCCCGGTTGAGCAATTGTTCCCACGGAACGCTTTTCAGAAAGTGGTCGAGCGTTTCGCCGTCGAGCCCTTCCTTCTTGTAATCGTGAAATGCGTAGTCGATGCCATGGTCTTCAAGCCAGGTGCGCGCCTTCTTCATGGTGTCGCAGTTCTTGATACCGTAGATGGTCACGCTCATATCCGACTCCTTTGATCGTTTAGAGCGTGATGTTTTCAAGTTGAACCATTATCCCACTCTAAACTTTTGTTTGAGCATGATTTTATCCGAAAACCGGTTCCCACTTTTTGGAATCATGCTCTAGCCGCGATCAAAGGCTATCGAAACACCGGTTTCAACCTTTAAAGCGTGTTGCATCTTACTATATTCAGGGAACACGCTTTAAGCTTTTGTTTTCACGCATGTCTTTATCCCAAAACCGGTTCCCACTTTTGGGAGACATGCTTTATCTGGAATCGTGAAAGATTATGCCCAGCGTATGCCGCTGGCCGGAGCGGATGCGGCTGACACCGTGCCGCATCTTGACGCGATAATCGCCGCGTGTGCCCTGCATCGGACGGTCATTGACCGCGAAACCCACGCCGTCGCCCTGCCGGAGCGGCACGACTTCCGCACGGCTCTGCATCCGGGGGCGCTGTTCGGTCAGCACGAATTCCCCGCCCGTAAAATCCTTCTCCGGTTCGGAAAGCAAAATCGCAACCTGCAACGGAAATGCGATATCACCGTAAATATCCTGATGCAGGCAATTATAGTCGCCCTCTACATATTGCAGGATGAGCGGTGTCGGACGGGTCTGTCCTGCCGCGTGGCACCGGTCCAGAAATTCGTCATGGGTCGGAGGAAAACGGACATCCGATCCCAGTCTCTCACTCCATCGATTGGCGATGGGTGCAAGCTGCGGATAGAGCGTCTGGCGCAGATTCCAAATTAAGGCAGGAATGGGATTTGCGTAATATTTGTATTCTCCGCGCCCAAAACCGTGTTTTCGCATCGAAACAACGGTTCGAAATGCGGCCAGATTGTAGTAGCCAGCGGCTAATTCGCGGCAATCCTGTGGCGAAATTATGTTCCTGAGGATTGTGGCGCCGAACTCATCCAGTTCGGCGCCAATTTTTTGCCAGTCATAGGCGGCGATATTATCCGCCTGCATGGGTTCATTTCTGTTCATGCCTGGCTCTCCCGCTTCAGGAGATCGCGCTTGCGCTCGACGCCCCAGCGATAGCCGGAAAGACCGCCATCGTTGCGCACGACCCGGTGGCACGGAACCGCGACAGCAATCTTGTTGGCCGCACAGGCCTGTGCCACCGCCCGCACCGATTTCGGCGCGCCGATGCGCTCGGCAATATCAGTGTAACTCACTGTTTTTCCGGCAGGAATTTCGCGCAATGCCTGCCAGACGCGCTGCTGGAAAGCGGTTCCCTGCAGGTCGAGTGGCAGGTCGAGGCCAATGCGTGGCGCTTCGACGAAGCCGACCACCTCGGCCACCATGTTCTCGAAATCGCGGTCCGCGCCGATGAGATTGGCCTGCGGAAAACGCTTTTCCAGATCGCGGATCAATTCTTCCGGGTCGTCCCCCATCAAAATGGCACAGACGCCCTTGCCGCTTGCGGCCACCAGAACGGCCCCGAGTGACGACTGACCGATGGCAAAACGAATATCCGCATTCTTGCCACCTTGCTTGTAAGCCTTTGGAGTCATTCCCAAAATCCCATCCGAAGCCTCATAAAATCGGCTGCTGGAATTGTAACCGGCATCATAGATGGCGTCGGTTACACGGATTTCCGGTGCATCGAGCGCCGCCCGCATCTTCTTTGCACGATGCGCATTCGCATAGGCTTTCGGGGTCAGCCCCGTGAACTCCTTGAAAACACGATGAAAATGGGCAGGGCTCGCCTTCACGGAAGCCGCTATTTCTTCAAGGGAAGGCACCTCTTCCGCCATCTCAATGAAGCGGCAGGCGGCAGCTACCATATCGGCGTAACGCGTGCTGTTTTGCGTCGCCAAGGTTTCGGAGAGATGCGGCTTGCAGCGCATGCATGGCCGGAAGCCAGCGCGTTCTGCATCCTCGCAACCGTCGAAGAACTGCACATTTTCGCGTTTTCCACGCCGCGACGGGCATGATGGACGACAATAGACGCCCGTAGTGCGCACCGCATAGACAAATGCACCGTCCGACGCCTTGTCGCGGTCGAGCACTTTCTGCCAGCGGTTTTCATCAGGGTCGTGGGTCTTCATGGTCATAAGGTTCATGTCGGTATTCCTTCAATATGAGCATGAAGGAAGGCTAATGCCACCGCGTCGAAGCTACACTCCGCTGCTTGCTTTCAAATTCGAGACGATATCGTTGCACGTTTTGTCCGCAAGTGAGAACAATTCGGCAATCAGCTCCATCATCTGGCCGGACAGAAACTTGCCTCAACGCACAGTAAAATCAAATCCAGCAACAAAACAGAGAATCAATAAATCTCCTCCCCCGGAAGAAATACTAGGTTTAATTCGACCGCCAATCCGATATTATTTATCGATTAAAATACATTTTCAATAGCACCAAGGAATTTAGAATGGTTAAACAGTTCACATGGGACCCGGATAAATCACAGGTATTTGATAGCAGCTATGAATCTCAAGAGAGCCTTTGCACCTCGGCTGTCTCCTTTTCCAAGGATAACGGAAGCAGCTTCGAGATGAATGCGCCGGGAAAAACGCTGACCTTGAAGCAATCCACAGCGACAGACATTGTTTCCTGGAACCCGACGGCAGACCAAGAAACTCCGGTAATTTCAGTAACCGGTGGAGAAGTTATCTTTGATTTCGCGGGTAATGCACAAACATTATATGTTTATAATCCATTCGGTGACGAAACAATAAAAATACTCAATGGCCGTTTTTTGGTACACAACGTATCAAGCTTTATATCAGAATCTGGGAGAATATATTTAGATGAAAACTCCCTCACACACATTCTAACCTCAGATGTAACGAATTTGACAGGATCAATTCTATATATAAATAGTAGCTCACTAAGTATAGATTCAGAAAATATAAAGTTCGGAGAATTCTCCATCAGCGAGTCGATACTCAATACAAATTCCAAAGTATTGGCACTCGAGGGAAATGATATAAACATCACAAACAGTAAATTAGAATTTTATACAACTGAATTTTATACGAATGGGAAAATGGCTTTTGGCCAGAGAATAACAATATTAGACGCGAGTTTTATAATTTATTCTCAAAAGACATCTATCAGTAATTCTGAATTTGATATTTTTAATGCCAGCTTGCTAGAGATTAGCGGACAAAAGGATGAGGATTTTTCTGAAGGCGCGAGCTTCCGATTCAACTTCATTAAAGACAATGAATCTGGTCCGAATACATCTGAAATTCACTTCAACAATGGAAGTGCATTTCTTGCCAGCAGACTTGGTACTTACGGATTGATTTGCATTAATGGCGTGCCCCAGACCGGGACCAATTGGTCAAAGAATATTTCCTGGGAGATGACGTCGGACAGAGTTCTGATCGTAAAATTGCGCTAATATTCTCAAAGCATCGAAATACGTCTCCGGAGAGTGCGAAAGGATGCGATCGACATACGATGAAGTGGCAAGACAGATATCGACCAGTTTGGCACTCTGGATTACCATTAACGGCCCGCAGCATTATCCGTTTTGAATCAAGAAAGGGCGGCATTTCAACTCCGCCCTTTCACAAATGGTATTGAATTAGGCCTTCCGCGCTTCCTTGATCGCTTCGATCAGTTCCGGCTCCTTCATGACCCCGCCATAGAGCTTGGTACCGATAACGAAGGAAGGCGTACCGCCGAAATTGAAGGCTTCGCCCTGATCCATGTTGCGCTCAAGAATGGCGTTGATGCGCTTGGAATCGGCTTTGTAGGCTGCATTGAGCTTTGCCGGATCAAGCCCACCCTTCTTCAGTGCCGCATCCACCTGTTCCGGCGTAAGACGACCGGGCGTTGCCATCAACGCCTCCATGGCCTTCACATAGTTGCCGGACTTTTCCGCAGCCAGAACGAGACGTGCGGCATAGGCCGACGTGTCACCGAAGATGATCCAGTCCTTCATGACAAGGCGAACATTGCCGTCATTCTTGACCACGCGCATCAGCTCGCCATGCCCCTTCTTGCAATAGGGGCATTGGTAATCGAAATATTCCACGATGGTCACATTGCCGTTCGGGTTGCCCAGAACCGGAATTTCCTTGTCGTAAAGCACTTCCGCAACCGTCGGCACGCGCTGCGCAAGGCTTTCGCCGCCTGAAATCGCAATCGTTGCGGCACCGGCTGCCGTTGCTGCCAGTATCTGACGACGATTCATCATGAGCTTGCTCCTTTCCCCGCCTTTGCTCCAGACTGGGATTTATCCAACACGACGACACGCGCACCGGCGGTGGCGCGCTTGTAGAGATCGAGAATGTCCTGATTGTAGAGACGGATGCAGCCGGACGATGCCGCCTTGCCGACGGACCAGGGCTCGTTGGTGCCGTGGATGCGGTACAGCGTGTCCTTGCCATCACGATAAAGATAAAGCGCACGGGCACCGAGCGGGTTGCGGATGCCGCCTTCCAGACCATTGGCGTATTTTGCGTAATGTTCCGGATTGCGCTTGATCATGTTGGCTGTCGGCGTCCAGCGCGGCCACTGCGACTTGTATGCAAGCTTGGCATCACCCTTGAAAGTCAGACCAGCGCGACCGACACCCACAGAATAACGGATCGCCTTGCCGCCCGGCTGCACGAGATAGAGATAGCGCGCATAGGGATCGACCACGATAGTGCCAACCGGCTCCGTCGTGGCATAATCGACTTCCCGGCGCAGATTGCGATCCGCAATCTTGCTGAGATCAAGTGCCGGAATGAGATTGCCGCGGTCGTTCACCGCGCCATACATGGTCTCATATTCGCTCTTGGCCGTTTGTACTTCCGGTGCCGGTTCGCTGACCGGTTCAACGGCAACAGGCTCCGGCGTGAAAGCAACAGTCTGCGGCATGGTAACGGCAATCGGTCGATCTGCGGATGCGGTCGTACATGCTGCGGCAGCAAAAGGCAGACAGGCAACCACAGCCATCCGTAGCAGCGATCTCCGTGCATCCGGCTTTTCATTCAGTACCATCAATTTCCTTGCCCCCGGGCCATCTTGAAATCCTTTATTTCTAGAGCATTTCCTGTTTTTCCTGAGCCATCGGAAATGCTCTATCTCTTTGTTTTTTTGCATTATCCGACGCAAAACCGCTTCGCAGTTTTGCTGGAAATGCTCTAGTCAGCGCTCACAAGGCCTACCGAACGTTCGATAGAGGCGGTCGTGACATCGCCCACCAATCTGGTCCCCTCCGGTTCTTTGCTGATGCGATCGAAGAAGATCATCGTCGGCGGGCCGGCGACACCAAGCTTTGCCATAAGATCGGCATTGCCGCTGGTAAGCTGCGAAATATCCGCCTTGATGAGCTGATAGTCGCCCAGCGCCTTCTTCACGCTCGCGTCGGGCAAAACCCGGCGCTCCACGGTGGAGCAGCTTACGCACCAGTCCGCCGTGAAATAGACAAGCGTCGGCTTGTCGCCGCGCGCTTCAACAAGTTTCTCCTGAAGGGAAGAAACAGTCTCGACCGGCGCAAATTGCAGCGCGGCCAGATTCTGGTTGCCGCCACGGTTACCGAATGCGGCCAGCGGTTGCAACGGGTCTTTTCCGCCCGAAGCCACGCCGAGCATCAAAATGACGCCGTAAACGAAGGCTGCGGTGCCTATTGTGCGCGCCACAACGCTGCGCCCCGGAATCCTCAGAAACGCGAAACTTGCAGCCCCGAAAAGCAGGAGCGCCCACAGCACCATGTCCACGCCAAGCGGCAGAAGCGGGGCGGCCATGAAGATTGCGGTTGCCAGAAAACCGAAGCCGAAAATCTGCTTCACCGTTTCCATCCATGCGCCTGCGCGCGGAAGCGTGCCAGCGCCAAGCGTGGCGAACGCAATGAGCGGAAGTCCCTTGCCGATACCGAGCGCAAAGAGCGCGGAAGCGCCCAGAGCCACATTGGCCGTCTGCGCAATATAGAGCAGCGCGCCTGCAAGCGGAGCCGTCACGCAGGGGCCGACAATCAGCACGGACGAGAAACCAAGAATGGCTGCCGACCGCTTGGAACCTGTCCGCTGCTGGCCATTGGGGCCAGTACGCGACGAAATTGCGCTGACCCATGAATTTGGAAGCTGTATCTGGAACAGGCCGAACATGGAAAGCGCCAGAAGCGTGAATAGTCCGGCCAGTGCAAGCGCGGTCCATTTCGACTGCAGCACCATCTGCAGATTCTGCCCCGACCAGCCTGCAATTGCACCCACCACGGCAAAGCCCAGTGCGAGACTGACGACGTAGACGGCGGAAAGCACGAAGCCGCGCTTTGCCGTCAGCTTTTCACCTTCGCGGGCCAGCGTTCCGGCAAGGATCGGATAGATGGGAAACACGCACGGCGTGAAAGCAAGCAGAACACCGAAAGCCAGAAACGCCGCGATCACCAGCCCGGTGCCGCCCTGATCGAGCAGTCCTTCGACCATGCCTTTTTCGGGTGCAAGGGCAAACGCCGTATTCTGCTCAACGGTTGGCATAGCAGCTGGAGCAAATACCGATGCCTGCGTCAGCGCTTTGGCCTTCTGCCCCATTTCGCTGGATATGGCGAGCGTGACCGGATCGACGGTTCTGGTTTCCGGACGGTAGCAGATGCCGTCTTCCTGACAGCCCTGATAGGTCAGTTCCACCGGCTGTGCATCTGCTTTCACACTTGCTGTGGCATGGGTGTAATAGACTTCAAGCCGTCCGAAATTCGGATCGTCCTTGGGCTGGCCGGGCTGCGTATCGACGGCAAGCGCATTTCCCTGCCCGTCCTTCGCCTCGATATGATCGCGATAAAGATAGTAACCATCCGCGATCTGCCAGTTCAGCACGAGACGGCCATCCGTATCTTTCAGCACACTCAGGCGAAAAGCCTGATCGACCGGCAACGGGTTCGCTGCCGATGCCGGGCCAAGCGCGAGAAACAAACTGATGAATAAGCCAGCGAGGCCCGTAAAGAAACGCATTACGATTTTCCGCATAAATTCGATTCGGACAAATTGATCATGTTGCAAAAGGCGAATGCTCCGGCCACCTTAAGACAGCCTTAAGCTGGCGCGGTGAAAAGCCCGTGTGCTTCTAATTGTCAATGAAGGCGGAAACAGGAACTCATGCGCATACTCGTGGTAGAAGACGACGCAATCCTCCTCGACGGACTGACCGTAGGGTTGGGGCTTGCCGGTTTCACCGTGGATGCCGTTTCCAATTGCGGCGATGCGGAAGCAGCCCTTGCCGCCCAGAACTATCATGCCGTGGTGCTCGACCTGATGCTGCCCGATGGCTCGGGCCTCGACATCCTCAGAACGATGCGGCGCGGCCGCGACGAGACACCGGTGCTACTGTTGACTGCCCGCGATCAAGTGCCCGAGCGCATTGCCGGCCTTGATGCAGGTGCCGACGATTATGTCGGCAAGCCCTTCGACCTGCATGAGCTTGCAGCCCGCGTGCGCGCAGTCGCCCGACGTGGTGCCGGACGCGCCAATGCCCTGCTTGAATGGCGCGGCGTGGAACTGGACCCGGCGGAGATGTCGGTGCTTCTCCATGGTGAACCCGTCAGGCTGACCCGACGCGAATTCTCGATCCTGCGCGCCTTGATGGAACGGCCGACCGCCACCTTCTCCAAATCCTCACTGGAAGAAGCGCTTTATGGCTGGCAGGAAGAAGTGGAGAGCAACGCGGTGGAAGTCCATATCCATCATCTGCGCTCGAAACTCGGTTCGGATTATATCGAAACGGTGCGTGGGGTCGGCTACCGTCTGGCAGGGGCAAGCGCATGAATTCCATCCGCAGCCGCCTGACCGGCATCCTGATCGGCGTTACCTGTCTCGTGTGGCTTTTCGCGGTGGTGTGGATCCATATCAGCACCCAGTCACAGCTTGAAAAAGTGCTCGATGCGCGCCTGATGGAGGCCGCACGCATGGTCAATTCGCTTCTGACCGAGCACCGTGTGGAGGTTGGCCCGGAAGGCGATGGCGGGCAATTGTCGCTGAAGCCAATGCCGGATTTTCCGCTTTATGACCGGCAGCTGTTCTGCCAGATATGGGCGCTTGACGGCAAGCTGGTGGGACGTTCCGAAAGTGCGCCCGGCGTGCGGCTCACCAATGTTGCAAACGGCTTTTCCGATACGGAAGTTGCGGGTGATCGCTGGCGTGTATTCGCTGTCGAAAATACCCAGCTCGGACTGCGTGTCATGGTCGGCGACAGCCTGAGCGTTCGTGAAAGGCTGGTGCAGAACGTCGTGGCGGGCCTCGTGCTGCCAGCCCTGCTGATGCTGCCCGTTCTGGCGCTCATGATCTGGCTGTGCGTGCGGCGCGGCCTCGATCCGCTGAGCCGCCTTGCGTCCGTGCTTTCCAAGCGGCAGGCGCAGGATCTGCGCCCACTGCCCGAACAGAACCTGCCCAAGGAGATCGCGCCCGCCGTCACCGCGCTGAATGGGCTTTTCCATCGTGTCGAGGAGGCGCGCGAGCGCGAGCGCAACTTTGCGATCTTTGCCGCGCATGAGTTGAAGACGCCGCTCGCCGGACTGAAGACGCAGGCACAGATTGCCGAAGGTGCGAAGGATGAAAAAATGCGCGCCAATGCGGTGCGCCAGATCGCGGCGGGCGTCGACCGCACCAGCCGCCTCACCAACCAGCTTCTGGATCTGGCAGCGCTTGAAACCAGCGATGAGATCGAAGCACCAGCATACGAACCAGTGTGCCAGCTTCTGGTTGCGGTATCCACCGACATGCGGATGCTCGCAGTCCAGCGCGGCATTTCCATCGAATTGCCAGACAACATGCCGCTGGTGCAGTTGCCCTCCCCGCATCTCTTCACGCTTGCTGCTCGCAACCTGATCGAAAATGCCGTCAATCACTCGCCCAGGGATGGCGCCGTGCGCTGCCGGATCGAAGCCGAAGCGGGCAAAGTCAGGCTCACTGTCGAGGATAATGGACCTGGCATTCCCGACAGCGAAATGCCGCATGTAACCGAGCGTTTCTTCCGTGGCGCACATCGCAACGAAACCGGCAGCGGCCTTGGCCTCGCAATTGTGAAAATGGCGGCAGAACGGATGGGTGGCGAATTGCACCTGCAAAACCGCTCACAAGGCGGGTTAAGCGCATCAATCATCGTGCCGGGCACGATTGTCGAATGACATAATACTGCGTCCCGCATCATGATCCGGCTGAAGCGGAATATTGACGAATCCTGAGCAAGGCTCTCTTCCCTATTTTTCGGGCCTTCTGGCAGCTGTCTTTGATTTAGATCAATGACAGCTGCTCTCTAAGCGCTGATAGGAAACCTATCGCTATTGCTGTCTCATCCGAGATGGCTCTTGTCATGCGCTGCGAGGGGATTTCATGAACTACGCCGCTGGAACAGTCCTTTCCGGTCTGGGAGCACTTTTTGCCGTGCTTCTGGCCGGATTTTCCCATGATGAGCTGTTCAGAACCCATATGTGGATTCTGTTCGCTACACTGGCCATCTTCACCATTCTTCTGATGCGAAATGCCAATTACGGCCTGACGCCGAAAAAGGTCGACCAATCCACCTATATGGACGGCCCGATCCGCTACGGCGTCATCGCAACGGTTTTCTGGGGAGTGACCGGTTTTCTGGTCGGTGTGGTTATCGCCGCGCAGCTCGCCTTTCCAGATCTCAATCTGGAACCTTACCTGAACTTTGGCCGCCTGCGTCCGCTGCATACCTCTGCGGTTGTTTTTGCGTTTGGCGGAAACATCCTGATCGCGTCATCGTTCTATGTCGTGCAGCGCACCTGCCGCGCCCGCCTCATCGGCGGCGATCTCGCATGGTTCGTATTCTGGGGCTATCAACTCTTCATCGTGATGGCTGCGACCGGCTATCTGCTCGGCATCACGCAGAGCCGTGAGTATGCAGAACCGGAATGGTATGTCGACATCTGGCTCACCATCGTCTGGGTCGCCTATCTGGTCGTGTTCCTCGGCACGATCCTGAAGCGCAAGGAGCCGCATATCTATGTGGCGAACTGGTTCTACCTGTCCTTCATCATCACCATCGCCATGTTGCACATCATCAACAATCTGGCGATCCCGGTCTCCTTCCTCGGCGTGAAGAGCTATTCGGCTTTCTCCGGCGTTCAGGATGCTGTGACGCAGTGGTGGTATGGCCATAACGCCGTTGCCTTCTTCCTGACCGTGCCATTCCTGGCCATGATGTACTATTTCGTGCCCAAGCAGGCAGAGCGTCCGATCTACTCTTACCGCCTGTCGATCGTGCACTTCTGGTCGATCATCTTTCTCTATATCTGGGCTGGTCCGCACCATCTGCATTACACCGCCGTTCCCGATTGGGCGCAGACGCTGGGCATGGTGTTCTCCATCATGCTGTGGATGCCGTCCTGGGGTGGCATGATCAACGGTCTGATGACGCTTTCCGGCGCATGGGACAAGGTCCGTACCGATCCGATCATCCGCCTGATGGTTGCAGCTATCGCCTTCTACGGCATGGCGACCTTTGAAGGCCCGATGCTTTCGATCAAGGCCGTCAATTCGTTGTCGCACTATACGGACTGGACCATCGGTCACGTTCATGCGGGTGCGCTCGGCTGGAACGGCATGATCACCTTTGCCGCCGTCTATTATCTCGCACCGAAGCTGTGGAACCGCCAGCGGCTCTATTCGATCCGCATGGTCAACTGGCACTTCTGGCTGGCGACGCTCGGCATCGTTCTCTATGCGGCGGCCATGTGGGTTGCCGGTATCCAGCAGGGCTTGATGTGGCGCGAATACGACGATCAGGGCTTCCTCGTCTATTCCTTCGCGGAAACCGTGCTCGCCATGTTCCCATATTACGTCATCCGTACGCTTGGCGGCGTGCTCTACCTCGCCGGTGGCTTCGTGATGGCCTGGAACGTCTATCAGACCATTCGCGGCAATCTGCGCAACGAAGCCCCGATGGGCGGTGCGCAGCCTGCAACTGGCACCACCATGCAGCCTGCCGAATAAGGAGCGTGTGATTTATGTCGATACTAAAGAACCACTCCAAGCTGGAGAAAAACGCAACGCTGCTGCTGATCGCATCGCTCGCCGTGGTCACGGTCGGTGGCATCGTTGAAATCGCACCGCTCTTCTATCTCGAGAACACAATCGAGAAGGTGGAGGGCATGCGCCCCTACTCGCCGCTGGAACTCGCGGGCCGTGACGTCTATGTGCGTGAAGGCTGCTACCTTTGCCACAGCCAGATGATCCGTCCGTTCCGCGACGAGGTGGAACGCTACGGTCATTACAGCCTTGCCGCGGAATCCATGTACGATCATTCGTTCCAGTGGGGTTCCAAGCGCACGGGGCCTGACCTCGCGCGCGTCGGTGGCCGCTATTCAAACGAATGGCACGTGCAGCATCTTGTCCGTCCGCGTGACGTGGTGCCGGAATCGGTCATGCCAAGCTACGCCTTCCTGAAGAACCGTCCACTGGACGCCTCCAACATTGCTGGCAATCTGAAGGCCAATGTGGCGGTCGGTGTACCCTACAGCCAGGAAATGATCGACAGCGCGCTGGACGATCTCAAGGCACAGGCTACGCCCGATGCCGATACATCCGGTGTCGAGGCCCGCTATCCCAAGGCCAAGCTCGGTGATTTCGACGGCAATCCGCAGATGATCTCGGAGATGGACGCACTCATCGCCTATCTCCAGATGCTCGGCACACTGGTCGATTTCTCGACCTACGACCAGTCCCCCAAAGCGAGATAAAGCGGAGATTTAGCGATGGATTACAATACCATGCGCACGTTCGCCGATAGCTGGGGTTTGCTCGGCATGGCGCTCTTTTTCCTCTTCGTCGTCTTCTACGCCTTCCGGCCAGGCAGCAAGCAGATAGCCGACCACGCGAAGGACATTCCTTTCAAGGATGACGCAAATGACTGACAAGCAAATTGACGATGTCACCGGCGTAGCGACGACCGGCCACGAATGGGACGGCATCAAGGAACTCGACAATCCAATGCCCCGCTGGTGGCTGTGGACATTCTACGCCACCATTTTCTGGGCGATCGCCTATGTCATCGCCTATCCCGCCTGGCCGCTGATTTCCAGTTCCACCGGCGGCGTGCTCGGCTGGTCGAGCCGTGGCGCCTTCTGGGAAGAAACCGCCAAGATCGACAGCGAGCGCCAGGGCATTATCGACCAGATCAAGGCCAAGGACGTGCACGAGATTCTGGCTGATGAAAACCTGCGCCAATATGCGATTGCCGGTGGCGCTGCTGCCTTCCGCGTCAACTGCGTGCAGTGCCACGGTTCTGGCGCACAGGGCGCACCCGGCTATCCGAACCTCAACGATGACGACTGGCTGTGGGGCGGTTCCATCGACGACGTTCTGACGACCATTCGTCATGGTGTGCGCTCGAAGGACGATGCCGACACCCGCGTTTCCGAAATGCCGGCTTTTGTCGACGTGCTGGAACCACAGCAGATCCGCGATGTCGCGGCCTATGTGGTGAGCCTCTCCGGCACGCCGCACAATTCGGAAATGGTGCCGGAAGGCAAGAAGGTGTTCGCCGAAAACTGTGCTGTCTGCCATGGCGCGGATGCCAAGGGCCTGCGTGAGTTCGGTGCGCCTAACCTGACAGACGCCATCTGGTTCTATGGTTCCGGCGAGGACGCCATCGTGCGTCAGGTATCGCATCCCAAGCATGGCGTCATGCCCGCATGGGAAACGCGCCTCGGCGATGCGACCGTCAAACAGCTTGCTATCTTCGTCCATTCACTGGGCGGTGGTGAGTAACAATAACTGGCCCCCGCATCGGAACCGATGCGGGGGCCAGATGCTCCCGGCTTAAACGGCAGGTCGGGATACACTTCAAACCACTGCATTGGAACGGACGGCGAATAACCACCCCGCTCTCAATTGTTGCAAGTGCGATCATTCCGGGAAACCAGCTTCTGTCTTTCCGGGATCACGCTTCAGGAGCAAGGCAAATGTCAGACGATGTCGAACGCATTGACGTTCAGGCAGTCAATTCCCCCAAGACCCGCCCCTCTAAGATTGGGCAGTCGCTTTATGCGGCGCGGGTGAAGATTTTTCCGAAGCGTGTGCAGGGCGAATTCCGGCGCTTCAAATGGATTGTCATGCTCATTACACTGGGCATCTACTATCTGACGCCCTGGCTGCGCTGGGATCGCGGTCCCTATGCGCCCGATCAGGCGGTGCTGATCGATCTTGCCAATCGCCGCTTCTATTTCTTCTTCGTCGAAATCTGGCCACAGGAATTTTACTACGTCGCAGGACTGCTTATCATGGCGGGTCTCGGCCTGTTTCTTGTAACGTCCGTCGCAGGCCGCGCCTGGTGTGGATATACCTGCCCGCAGACCGTCTGGGTCGATCTCTATCTGGTCGTCGAGCGCGCCATCGAAGGCGACCGCAATGCGCGCATGAAACTCGACAAGGCACCTTGGACCTTCGACAAGGTCTGGAAGCGGGTTGCCAAACACTCCGTCTGGATCGTCATCGGTGTTCTGACCGGCGGCGCATGGATTTTCTATTTCGCCGATGCGCCGAAGCTACTCATGGATTTCGTGACCGGTCAGGCCGCACCCGTCGCCTATTTCACCGTCGCCATCCTCACCGCCACCACCTATATTTTCGGCGGGCTGATGCGCGAGCAGGTCTGCACCTATATGTGCCCGTGGCCACGCATTCAGGCTGCGATGCTGGACGAAAATTCGCTCACCGTCACCTATAATGACTGGCGCGGCGAACCGCGTTCACGCCATTCCAAGAAGGCGATTGCCGCAGGGGAAACCGTGGGCGATTGCGTGGATTGCAATGCCTGTGTCGCCGCCTGCCCGATGGGCATCGACATTCGCGACGGCCAGCAGCTCGAATGCATCACCTGTGCGCTTTGCATCGATGCCTGCAATTCGGTGATGGACAAGATCGACAAGCCACGCGGTCTCATCTCCTATGCGACACTGGCCGATTACGACTTCAACATGGCGCTCGCGACCAATAATGGCACCGCGCCCATTGATCCGGCACGCGTCTATAAGGCGCCGAACAGCTTCTCGGACAAGGTGCAGAACCTGTCGTGGAAGAAGGTGTTGCGTCCGCGCAGCATGTTCTACTTCGCCGTATGGGCTCTGATTGGTCTGACGCTCGTCATCTCGCTGTCAACACGTCAGCGCATCGGCATCAACGTGTTGCATGATCGCACGCCGCAATATGTGCTTCTGTCGGACGGATCGATCCGCAATGGCTACACGGTCAAGCTGCTCAACATGATCCCGACGCCGCGCACCTTCCGTCTTTCCATCGAAGGTCTGCCGGGGGCAGCACTAACGGTGCAGGACGAAACAGCGGATGCAGACGGCAATTACGACGTGCCGGTGGAGCCGGACCGTCTGAAGACGTTGCGTGTCTTCGTCACCATGCCGCATGATGCGATTACCGATCATCGCAAGGACTATGAAATCGAAGTGCGTGACGCGAACGGCGCGGAACACGCACGCTACAAGGCAACATTCATGGCACCGGAGGGCAGATAATGTCGATCAAGTCGAAAACCTCAGGCACGTTTACCGGCTGGCATATGCTGGGCATCATGCTCGCTTTCTTCGGTGTCATTATCGCCGTCAATCTGACCATGGCCTATAATGCCATCCATAGCTGGAGCGGGCTGGTGGTGAAGAACACCTATGTCGCCAGTCAGGAGTTCAACGACAAGGCACAGACCGGCAAGGAGCAGGCCGCGCTGCAATGGCAGTCGAAGCCTGCTTTTGAAAATGGTGTCTTTAACTGGCAGTTGGCCGACCATGAAGGCAAGGCCATCGTCATGACCGGAGGTACGGTTGAATTCAAGCGCCCGGTTGGCGACGTGAATGACACCAAGGTCACGCTGACAGTCCGCGAACCCGGCGTGCTGACCGCTCCGCTGGAACTGGGCGAGGGTGCATGGATCATGGAAGTGAATGCCGATGCCGGTCTTGCAGACCCCTATCGCCATATCATCCGCGTTCTTGTGAAGGACGGGAGGATGCTATGAGCTGCTGCGTCGAGAATGCACAGATAGCGACCGTTGTTCAGGCCGTCTCGGTAGATGAAATGCAGGTCGCAAGCCGTGCGCTTGGAGATGGCTTTCGCCAGCTCGACCTGTCGGTTCCCGGTGTTCATTGCGGCCTGTGCATCAAGAATATCGAGGAGACGCTCGGCAAGATCGCGGGCGTTGTCTATGTCCGCGTCAACCTGACGGCGCGCCGCGTCACCGTGCGCTGGAAAGATGGCGAGACGCCGCCCGATGTGGTCGATCCGCTGCGCAGGCTCGGTTATGAAGCGCATATCTTCGACATGGCGCAGGACAAGGATCCGACCTTCACGCGGCTCCTGATCGCACTTGGCGTCGCGGCCTTTGCTTCGAGCAATGTCATGCTTTTATCGGTCGCGGTCTGGTCGGGCGCGGATGCCGCGACACGCGACATGTTTCACTGGATTTCCGGCCTCATCGCCCTGCCGACGCTGATCTATTCAGGTCGCATTTTCTATGTTTCTGCCTGGAATGCGCTGTGCGCACGGCGCGTCAACATGGATGTGCCGATTGCACTCGCAATCACGCTTGCCTTCGGCATGAGCGTTTATGAGACGATGAACCATGGCCAGCACGCTTATTTCGATGCATCGGTGACACTGCTGTTCTTCCTGCTGATCGGCCGCACGCTCGATTACATGATGCGCGCCCGTGCCCGTTCCGCCGTGCGCGGTCTGGCACAGCTCGGCAGCCGCGGCGCCGTGGTGATCGGCGAGAATGACGAGCGCAATTACCTGCCGGTCAACGAAATCCGCCCCGGAATGCGCATCATTCTTGCCGCTGGCGAACGCGTCCCCGTTGATGCCAAGGTGGAGGAAGGCCGTTCGGAACTTGATTGTGCCATTGCATCGGGTGAAAGCGATGCGGTCCCGGTCGGTCCCGGCTCGGATATTCGCGCGGGCACGCTCAATCTCTCCACGCCGCTTGTCATCCGCGCTACGGCGGAAGCCAAGGATTCCTTCCTTGCTGAAATGGTGCGACTGATGGATGTCGCCGAAGGCGGCCGCGCTTATTATCGTCGTCTTGCCGACCGTGCTTCCGAACTCTACGTGCCGATGGTCCATACCATCGCCTTTGCGGCCTTCGTCGGCTGGATGATCTACACCGGTGGCGACTGGTATCGCTCGATCTATATCGCGATCTGCACCCTCATCATCACCTGCCCTTGCGCGCTCGCCCTTGCAGTGCCGATTGTGCAGGTGGTTGCGGCCCGTCGCCTGTTCGAAAACGGCATCATGATCAAGGACGGCTCCGCCATGGAACGGATGGCCGAGATCGACACTGCCATTTTCGACAAGACCGGCACATTGACCCTCGGTCAGCCGAGACTGATTAATGCCGATGCGATTGATCCCCACAATCTCGAAATCGCAGCCGAGCTGTCGCTTTATTCGCGCCATCCTTTGTCGCGCGCGCTTGCGTTGTTTTCGGGCGCAAAACCGATGACTGCCTTTACCCGTATCGAGGAAGTGCCGGGCGCAGGCATCGAAGCGGAACTGAATGGCTCCATCTATCGGCTTGGCAAGCGGGACTGGGCGGATGGTACCGCTGCCATGCCTCATGCCGATGGCCCTGAAACCTGCCTTTCCATTGATGGCAAGCTGGTTCAGACCTTCCGTTTTGAAGATCAGCCGCGCGAAGACGCTGCCGGAGCCATCGCCACACTGAAGCGCAACGGCCTGAAGCTTGGCATCATTTCCGGCGACAGGCTGCCTGCCGTCGAGAGGCTTGCAGGTTATCTCGGCGTCGACAATTTTCAGGCTCAGGTACTGCCTGCCGACAAGTCGGAGCTGGTGCAGAAGCTGTCGAGAGAAGGCAGCAAGGTTTTGATGGTCGGCGACGGATTGAACGATGCTCCGGCCCTTGTCGCCGCCCATGTTTCCATGGCCCCGGCGACGGCAGCCGACATTGGCCGCAATGCAGCGGATTTCGTCTTTCTGCGCGAAAGCTTGTCGGCAGTACCGCTTGCCTTTGCCGTCTCGAAGGAAGCGGGCCGGTTGATCAGTCAGAATTTTGCGCTTTCCATCGGCTATAATATCATAGCCGTGCCGATTGCGATTTTTGGCTATGTCACCCCGCTGGTGGCTGCGCTTTCGATGTCGCTATCGTCCATCGTGGTGGTCAGCAACGCATTGCGGTTGCGGGCCGGAAAACAAAAGCAACAGACGCAGAAGACCATCGCGCCTGTTGCTATCATCAAGGAAGCGCACAAATGAGCGGACTTCTCTTTCTCATTCCAATCGCGCTGTTTCTGGGCCTGCTTGGCCTTGTCGCCTTTCTCTGGTCGTTGAAAAACGGCCAGTATGACGATCTGGATGGGGCAGCCAGTCGCATCCTGTTGGACGACGAGTCTAAGCCACTATCAAAATAGCTCTGAGATCATTGACATTCGTGCCGGTTGGCCCCGGTACGAACAGATCCCCGATGGCGTCGAATGCCGTCCATGCATCATTGGCGTTGAGCCGCGCCGCGCCATCCTCGCCCGCTTTTTGCAGACGCAAAACAGTGGAACCATCAGCAAAGGCTCCTGCATTGTCCTCCGATCCGTCGATACCATCCGTGTCAGCGGCCAGCGCATGGATATTGTCATAACCATCAATATCGAGGGCAAAAGACAGCAGGAACTCGCTGTTGCGTCCGCCCTTGCCGCCCTTGCCGCGAATGGTGACGGTCGTCTCACCGCCTGACAGAATGACCACTGGCTTCCTGAACGGGCGGTCACGGTCGGCCACCTCGCGGGCAATCGCCGCATGAACATGCGCCACTTCCCGCGCCTCGCCCTCCATCGCATCGGAGAGGATCACCGCTTCGACGCCATGACGCGCTGCTTCCTTCACCGCCGCTTCCAGCGAAACGGCAGCGGAAGCAATGACGCGCACTTCGTTCCTCGCAAAAACCTTGTCGCCCGGCTTTGGCGCGTGAGCCTTCTCGCTCTTGATGTGCGCAAGCACAGCATCGGGCAGTTCAAGACTATAGCGTTCGATGATCTTCAAAGCCTCATCGCGGTTTGTCTCGTCCGGCACAGTCGGGCCGGAAGCCACGAAGGCCGGATTGTCGCCCGGAATGTCCGAGACAACGAGCGAAAAGACCTTTGCCGGATGCGCGGCTGCGGCGAGCCTGCCGCCCTTGATCGTCGACAGATGTTTGCGGACCGCATTCATGGCCGAAATCGGCGCACCGGAGGCGAGCAGGATCTTGTTGACGGCGATTTCGTCCTCAAGCGTCAATCCTTCCGGCGGCGACGGCAGCAAGGCAGACCCACCACCGGAAACAAGCGCTACCACGAGGTCATCTTCCGTCAGGTTCGACACTGCATCGAACAGCCGCTTCGAGGCTTGAAGTCCTGCTTCATCAGGAACCGGATGCGCGGCCTCGATAATCTCGATACGCTCGCAGGGCGTGCCATAGCCGTAACGTGTAATCACCACGCCCTCCAGTGGAGCTTCCCAGGCACGTTCGAAAGCCGCCGCCATCTGCGCCGATCCCTTACCCGCACCGATGACAATCGTTCGTCCCTTCGGCTTGGCCGGAAGATTGGCGCGGATCACCAGTTCAGGATCGGCAGCCGCGACAGCGGCATCAAAAAGGCTGGTCAGAAATTTCTTCGGATCGGAGATGGCTG
Organism: Brucella lupini; assembly: GCF_002252535.1. Lineage (NCBI taxonomy): Bacteria > Pseudomonadati > Pseudomonadota > Alphaproteobacteria > Hyphomicrobiales > Brucellaceae > Brucella > Brucella lupini. The sequence continues at coordinate 55,301 of NZ_NNRN01000049.1, read as the reverse complement.
TCATGAGATTCCCAGCTTTGATTATCGTTTGACGGCACTATTTCGTGCCTCGCATATAAAATCAATGGAGCCGGCCACCTCCTCCAAGCAGCCAGCTCCACCCTCTCCCTCCAGAGAAATCAAATCCCTGAGTTAGGCTACCTCGTGGTTTGCCATGCGTTCAAGCGCACGCACGAGACCGGAATGGTCGAGACCATCATCGCCATGCGCCGCGCAGGAATTGAACAGTTCCTGTGCCATGGCCGTGTTCGGCAGCGAAACACCGAGCGCCTTTGCGCCTTGCAGCGCAAGGTTCAAATCCTTCTGGTGCAGCGAAATGCGGAAGCCCGGATCGAAGGTCCGCTTGATCATGCGTTCGCCATGCACTTCGAGAATGCGGGACGATGCAAAGCCACCCATCAGGGCTTCGCGCACCTTTGCCGGGTCTGCGCCTGCCTTGGAAGCGAAAACCAATGCTTCGGCAACAGCCTCGATATTGAGTGCGACGATGATCTGGTTTGCAACCTTGGTCGTCTGGCCATCACCGCAATCGCCGACGAGCGTGATGTTCTTGCCCATGAGCTTCAGGAGCGGCAGAGCGCGGTCGAACGATTCCTGCGAGCCGCCAGCCATGATGGAGAGGCTGGCATTCTTCGCGCCGACCTCACCGCCCGAAACCGGTGCATCGACATATTCGCCACCTGTCGCACGGACCTTCTTCGCAAATTCCTTCGTCTCGATGGGGGAAATCGAGCTCATGTCGATGAGCAACTTGCCTTTGCCAAGGCCACCGATCGCGCCGCCCTCACCGAAAATAACTTCGGCTACCTGCGGCGTGTCCGGCAGCATGAGGATAATGGTGTCGCACTCTTCGGCAACAGCCTTCGGCGTTTCCAGAATTTGCAGACCGTTGTCGATCAGCTCCTGGCGTGGTGGAGGATTGAACCGGGAGGTGAAGAGCTGATGTCCCGCATCCTGCAAATGACGCGCCATCGGCGTGCCCATGATCCCCAGTCCGATGAAGCCTATCTTGGCCATGTCGCTTACTCCCTAATCAAATTTATGCGGTCAGCCGTTCTTTATGCGGTCAGCCGTTCGGCTTCATGGTTCTTGAACCAGCCGAGGCCTTCTTCAGTGGTGGTCTTCGGCTTGTATTCGCAGCCGATCCAGCCCTTGTATCCGGCGTTTTTCAGTGCTTCGAACACGTTCGGATAATTGATCTCACCGGTGCCCGGCTCATTGCGGCCCGGATTATCGGCAAGCTGAACATGGGCAATCAGCGGCCTGTAACGTTCATACGTTGCAACCAGCTCGCCGCGTGTCCGCTGCTGATGGTAGAGATCGTACTGGATGAACAGGTTGTTGCTGCCCACTTCGTCGATGATCGAAACCGCCTGCTCCACCGTGTTGAGATAGAAGCCCGGAATATCATAGTGGTTGATCGGCTCGATCAGCAGGCGAATGCCATGCTTGCCCAGTTCCTTTGCCGCCAGACGCAGATTGCTGACAAAAGTGGCGCGCAAAACGTCCGGATCGACACCTTGCGGGGCAATGCCGGAAAGGCAGTTGACCTGCGAACAGTTGAGCGTCGTGGCATAATCGATGGCATCGGCCACACCGCGCCGGAAATCATCGACGCGATCCGGCAGAACCGCAATGCCACGCTCGCCGCCAGCCCAATTGCCCGCAGGCAGATTGTGCAGGACCTGCGCCAGATTATGCTTGGTCAGCGCCGCCTTCAGCTCATGCCGGTTGAATTCGTAAGGGAAGAGATATTCCACCCCGGTGAAACCGGCCTTTGCGGCCAGTGCGAAGCGGTCCATGAAAGGCACTTCATTAAAAAGCATTGTGAGATTGGCTGCAAATCTCGGCATTTTCGCCTCCTTATAATTCTCTATTTGCGCAATTCTGGAAAAAGCCATTTCGCAATTTTCCTGGAATCACCCTCAACCTTGTTCTTTTCCCTCATCCTGAGGAGCCTCCCGAGCTTGTCGAGGGGAGGCGTCTCGAAGGGCGAGGGAAAATGCACCGTGCCTGCCCTCGTCCTTCGAGGCTTCGCTACGCTCCGCACCTCAGGATGAGGGGGAAACGAAGTCGTAAATCGACGTTACGTTAATCCAAAAGTGCTGCGATAGCGGTCGGCGCATCTTCGCCACGTTCGGCCAGTTCCTCGAATTCGACAACCTGATCGATGTCGACACCCATGGAAATATTGGTAACGCGTTCCAGAATGAATTCCAGAACCACCGGCACCTGATGCTCCGCCATAAGCGCTTTTGCCTGTTCAAAACTTTCGGCAAACTGGTTGGGGCTGCGAACCCGGATCGCCTTGCAGCCGAGGCCTTCGGCGACAGCCACGTGATCGACGCCATAGCCCTTTTCCGCGTCGCCATTGGCATTGATGTTGTCGAAGGCGAGGCTCACCTCGAAATCCATGTTGAAGCCGCGCTGCGCCTGACGGATCAGGCCGAGATAGGAATTGTTCACGACCACATGAATGTAGGGCAGCTTGTGCTGTGCGCCGACCGCCAGTTCCTCGATCATGAACTGGAAATCATAGTCGCCGGAAAGTGCCACAATCGGACGGTCAGGATCGGCAGCACGCACGCCGAGCGCTGCTGGCAGCGTCCAGCCGAGCGGACCGGCCTGACCGCAATTGATCCAGTTGCGTGGGCGATAGACATGCAGGAACTGCGCGCCCGCGATCTGGCTGAGGCCGATGGTCGTGACATAGCAGGTATCGCGACCGAACGCCTTGTTCATCTCCTCATAAACACGCTGCGGCTTGAGCGGCGTCTGATCGAAATGCGTCTTGCGCAGCATGGTGCGCTTGCGTTCGCCACATTCCTTGGCCCAGTCCGACCAGTCACGCAGCTTACCGGCAGACTTCCATTCGGTCGCAACGTCCAGCAGCAGCTTCAGCGCCTTGCCTGCATCCGAAACGATACCGAAGTCCGGTGCAAAGACACGGCCGATCTGCGTCGGCTCAATGTCGATATGGATGAACTTGCGATCTTTCTTGTAGGTCTCGACGTTGCCCGTATGACGGTTTGCCCAGCGGTTGCCAATGCCGATGACGACATCGGAGGCCAGCAAATTGGCATTGCCATAGCGGTGCGAGGTCTGCAGACCGCACATGCCTGCCATCAGTCGATGGTCGTCGGGAATGACGCCCCAGCCCATCAGGGTCGGGATGACCGGAACGCCTGTGATTTCGGCGAACTCGACCAGAAGATCGGACGCATCGGCATTGATGATGCCACCACCAGCGACGATCAGCGGACGTTCCGCCTCGTTAAGCATGGCGAGCGCCTTTTCGGCCTGTGCCCGCGTGGCAGCAGGCTTGTAGGCTTCCATCGGCTGGTAAGTGTCGATGTCAAATTCGATTTCGGCAAGCTGGACATCAATCGGCAGGTCGATCAGAACCGGGCCGGGACGGCCCGACTTCATGATGTGAAACGCCTTCTGGAAAACAAAAGGCACCAATGCCGGCTCCATAACCGTGACCGCCCACTTGGTGACAGGGGCTGCGATCTTGGCGATATCAACGGCCTGAAAGTCTTCCTTGTCGAGACGCGCACGTGGCGCCTGACCCGTGATGCAGAGGATCGGGATCGAGTCGGCGGAAGCCGAATAGAGACCCGTGATCATATCCGTTCCGGCGGGGCCGGAGGTGCCGATGCAGACGCCAAGATTGCCATGCTTTGCGCGGGTATAGCCCTCGGCCATATGCGAAGCACCTTCGACATGACGCGCCAGTATGTGGCGGATCGAGCCGCGCGCTTTCATCGCCGAATAAAATGGATTGATCGCTGCGCCCGGTACACCGAAAGCACAATTGATCCCTTCTCTTTCCAGCACAAGCACGGCTGCATCGACTGCACGCATTCTGGCCATGACGGCTCCCTCCTCAAGCGGCGTCCGTTCCTGTGGAACGGCTATTGCCGCTTTGTTTCTTTTTCTCACGCATTTCCAGACGCAAACGGCTTACGCATTTTTGCTGGAAATGCTCTGTGGAATTAATCTCCATTTACAAAAGCTAATATCAAAAAATGGAAATGCATACCATTATATGGAAATAAAGATTTTCAACGGAATGGAGATAATCCGTCGATGCCTTTCCGAGTAGCAATGGATGCGATAGTGGTAATTCGTGAGTTTAGAGCGTGGTTCGATCTGATTGAATCAGATCACACTCTAACTGTTTGTTTTGACGCGCATCTTGTCCGAAAACCGTTTCACACTTTTCGGGATGCGCTCTAAGGCGGGATTCGGAGAACGATGATGGAACAGGCAAAGGTAAAGCGGGGCCGCAAGGCGGCGGAAAACGCCGCGCCCTCGTCTGTGCAGGTTCTGGACCGAAGCCTGAAGCTGCTGGCATTGATTGCCGAGAATGACGGTTCGACACTGACCGACCTTGCCGATGAAAGCGGTATGGCGCCCTCCACCGTGCACCGCCTTCTATCGTCGTTGGCAAATCATGGTATGGTTTCCCACGATCTGGAAAGCGGAGATTGGACCATCGGCGTCAAGGCTTTCGAAATCGGCAATGCCTTTCGCCGGTTCCGCAAGCTCGGCATTCTAGCGCGGCCTTATCTCAAGACATTGATGGAAACGAGCGGCGAAACCGCCAATATCGGCGTCGAGGACGGCGGCGATGTCGTGTTCATCTCGCAGATCGAAAGTCATGCGCCGATGCGCGCCTTTTTCCGGCCCGGACGGCGCGGGCCCATCCATGCATCCGGCATCGGCAAGGCCATATTGTCCACCTGGTCGGACAAGGAAATCGCGCACGCTCTTTCGGGGCGCACACTTGAACATTTCACGCAACGCACGCTCGACAGCCTGCCAACACTCTTGAAAGACATTCAGGCAACCCGCACCCGTGGCTGGTCGGTTGATGATGAAGAACATACGCTCGGCATGTGCTGCATCGCCGCTCCCATCTTCAATGAATATGGCGAGGCGATTGCTGGTATTTCCGTTTCCGGCCCTGCGGTGCGCCTGCCGAAAAAGAGGCTCGAGGAGTTCGGGCCGCTGATCCGCTCCACCGCCGACGAGCTGACCCGTGCCATGGGCGGCAAACGCCCGGAAGAGTTTTAACAAAAAGACCCGCAGCGGATCGCTCCGCCACGGGTCATCCTCCTCCAAGGATTGGAGTAATCAGGCCAGTTCGGCCTTGAGCGGCTTGCCAGCCACATAGGTTTCGACGATGGCGCGGTCATCGCCCAGCGTCTGCAACAGGAACAGTTCCTGCTCCAGCGTCGCGCCAGCCGCCATGCGAAGCCGCATCGGCGATGTGGCCGATGAATCCAGCACCACGATATCCGCTTCCGTGCCCTCGTCGAGCGTACCGATCTTGTCTTCCATCGACAGCGCACGGGCATTGCCCAGCGTCATCATGTAGAATGACTGGAACGGGTTCAGACGCTGTTCGCGCAGCTGGAGGACTTTGTAGCCCTCGTCCATAGTGCGCAGCATGGAGAAACTCGTGCCGCCGCCGACATCGGTCGCCACCGCCATGCGCACGCCCGATGCTTTCAAGCGGTCGCGATCGAAAAGACCCGAGCCGAGGAACATATTGGAAGTCGGGCAGAAGACGGCAATCGAACCGGTTTCCGCCATGACGCGCACTTCGCGCGGCTCCAGATGGATCGAATGGCCGAGCAAGGTTTTGTCGCCCAACAGGCCGTAATGCTCGTAAATGCCGAGATAGTCCGGCGCTTGCGGGTAAAGCGACTTGGTAAAAGAGATTTCGTCGTGATTTTCCGAAAGATGCGTCTGAATGTAGCTGCCGGGATGCTCACGAACAAGCGCCTGGCTTGCCTCAAGCTGCTCCGGCGTGGAGGTAATGGCAAAGCGCGGGGTGATCACATAATCGAGGCGGCCTTTGCCCTGCCAGCGTGCGATCAGCGTCTTCGTATCGTCATAGCCGGACTTTGCCGTGTCGCAGAGTGCTGGCGGCGCATTGCGATCCATCATGACCTTGCCGCCGAGCATGCGCATGTTGCGATGTTGCGAGGCGCGGAAATAAGCATCGACGCTCTGCGGATGTACCGAGCAGTAAGCAACCGCCGTGGTGGTGCCGTGGCGGATCAGCTCGTCAAGAAAGCGCTCCGCAATGAATTCGGCATGCTGCTCATCGGCAAATTTCTGTTCAGCGACAAACGTATAGGTGTTGAGCCATTCCAGCAGATTGGCTGCATAAGAAGCAACCACCTGCGTCTGCGGATAATGGATATGCGTATCGATGAAACCGGGCAGGATCAGGTGCGGGCGATGGTCGGCGACGTTGACGTCGCGGCCTGCCATGCTGCTTACTTCAGCATAGTCCCCGAGGCGCAGGATACGGCCATCTTCGACAAGAACAGCGCCGTCCTCGATATAGCGGTAAGCGGCATTGTCATCGAGGCTCTGCGGTTCGTCACGAAAGGTCAGCACACGGCCGCGGATCAGAAGCTTGGTCATTTTAGTCGTGGTCCTTATTTCGGGCCTTGCGTGGCAGACTGGTACCAGGAGGCAAGAAGCTGGCGCTCTTCCTCGCTCACGCCGGTGACATTGGCGGGCGGCATGGCATGTGAGCGACCTGCCTGCAAATAGATTTCACGCGCATGCGCGGCAATATCCCGGTCGGTATCCAGCACGACGCCTTTCGGTGGCGCAATGATACCTTCCCAGCCCGGTTCCTTGGCATGGCACATGGCGCAACGCCCCAGAACGGTATCCCGCACTTTTTCAAAGTGCGGGTCCGAGATGAAAGACTGCTGCAATGCCGAAACCTTCTGTTCTTCCGGCTCACCGGTCAGAACCTTCGGCACTGTCGAGAGCCAGATGATGATGATGAACAGGATCACCGTTACCAGCCAGGTCCAGGTCGGGCTGCCCTTGCGGGCATGCTGTGTGTTGAACCAGTGGCGGATCGTGACGCCCATCAGGAACACCAGCGAGGCTATGATCCAGTTGAATTGCGTCCCGAAAGCCAGCGGATAGTGGTTCGACAGCATCAGGAACAGAACAGGCAGCGTCAGATAGTTGTTATGCGTCGAACGCTGCTTGGCGATCTTGCCGTATTTCGGGTCCGGCTTGCGGCCTGCGATCAGATCCGCCACCACGATCTTCTGGTTCGGGATGATGATCATGAACACGTTGGCAGACATGATCGTTGCCGTGAAGGCACCGAGATGCAGGAAGGCGGCGCGGCCTGTAAACAGGTGCGTATAGCCCCAGGCCACCACCACCAGAATACAGTAGAGAATGACCATCAGGAGCGTATCGCTCTTACCGAGCATCAACTTGCAGATGGTGTTATAGGCGATCCAGCCGAAGGCCAGCGAACCGATCGAGATCGCAATGGCGACCGGTACGGAAACATCGAGCACATTCGGATCGATCAGGTAGAGATCGGCGCCGGCATAGTAGACGATGCAGAGCAGCGTGAAACCCGACAGCCAGGTGGCGTAGGATTCCCATTTGAACCAGGTCAGGTGTTCCGGCATTTCGGCGGGCGCAACCAGATATTTCTGGATGTGATAGAAGCCACCGCCATGGACCTGCCATTCCTCGCCATGCGCACCAACCGGCAAGCCGGGACGCTGGCGCAGACCGAGATCAAGCGCGATGAAGTAGAAAGACGAGCCGATCCACGCAATCGCGGTAATCACATGCAGCCACCGCGCTGCGAAGCCCAGCCAGTCCCAGGCTACGGCGAAATCATACATCAGGCACTCCCATTTCTTGACCCATTTTTGAGCCCCATTGTTCGTTGTTGCATTATGTGCCAAAGGAATCAGGTTCAGGGAACGTCACATCACGACCAGCACTTTCAAAAAAATCTAGACAATCGTGGAGGGGACGTATGTCATATCTTGATAATCTGCGCGTTTTTGTGCGCGTTGTCGAATTGGGAAATCTATCTGCAGCGGGTCGCGACCAGCGCGCTTCGCCAGCAGTTGCAAGCAATCGAATCAAAGAGTTGGAGAAGCACCTGGGGGTCAGGCTCTTCAACCGGACGACACGCAAGCTTACGCCGACCGAACACGGTCGCGTATTCTATGACGGTGCGTTGAAAATCCTCGAAGCTGTGGATGAGGCGGAAGCTGCCGTAGCTGAACTGGCGAAAAATCCCAAGGGATCGATTCGCATTACCGCTCCGCTTGGCTTCGGGAGACGGCTGATTGCATCGGGAATTCCGGAGTTTCACGACAAATATCCGGATATCGAAGTACGGCTTCGCCTGTCCGATCATGAAGTCGATATTATGAGCGAAGGCGTCGATGTGGCTTTCAAGCTCGGCGTTCTGGAGAATTCGAACCTGCGTATGCGCGGGATCATGAATTGCGAGCGCGTGATATGTGCAGCGCCTGCATATCTCGAGAAACACGGGGTTCCGCAGTCTCCTGACGAGCTGCTTGGCGACAAGCATGACTGTCTTCTGCTGCGTTTTCCAGGCTCAAAGGAATATTTCTGGTCCCTGCAAACGGCGGAAGGTCTGCGCAAATTCGAAGTCACCGGGCCATTTGACTCGGATGATGGCGACGTATTGACGCAATGGGCGCTTGGCGGGCGCGGCATCATCAACAAGCCGCTGTTCGAAGTGAAGGAATATATCCGTGACGGACGGCTGGTTCCAATCCTCGAAAGCACACCACCGGCGCCGATCCAGCTTGCTGCGATCTACCCGCACAAGCGCTTTCAGGACCCAAAGGTACGTCTGATCATCGATTTCATGACGGAGCGGTGCCAGCGATTGATCCGCGAGGCTTTAGTGTAGAGCGGCTCAAACCGCTCTATTCCTTTGTTTTTCAAATATTATATCGTGCGAAACCTTCTCGCTCTTTACCGGAAATGCGAAAAGAAAAACCCGCCTGATCAGGCGGGTTGCGATACACGTACGGAAGTCAGCACCGCCGTCAGAACTTCGGCTGCGGCCAATGCCGCAATGACTTCCGGCCTCTTGTCTTTCACAACGGCTCCGCCGACGGGACAGACAAGATTTTCAAAAAGATTGTCGCTACCAATTTCGCGTTTCAACCAATTTTTGAAAGTAGCTTTTTTGGTCTTCGAGCCGATCATGCCGACATAAACGGCATCGCGTCGCTGCAATGCCTCAGCGACGATCAGAAAATCCAGTGCGTGGTCATGGGTGAGAACGATAAACGCGCTACCCGGCGGGGCGGAACGCACCACCTGTTCGGGCATGGCCGACAGACAGGTTTCGACGCCCGGCACATCGCACGCCATCAGCTCCGCTTCCCGCGTATCCACCAGAATGACCCGGACGGGCGTGAGCGAGAGAGCACTCGCCAGCGCATCACCAACATGGCCCGCGCCGAAGACATAGACATGCGGGCGCGTGGCTATTTCCGCATCGACCTTGCTGACAAGCTCGTCGGTGAGCCCACGGCTGACACGCCTGAAGCTCAGGCCTACCCGTCCGCCGCAGCACTGGCCGATTTCGGGCCCCAGTGGCACGTTCATGGGTGGAACGTCCTTGGGTGAGTCCCTGCCGCCGAGCAGCACCTTCCGGGCATGGTCGATAGCCATATATTCAAGCTGACCGCCACCGATCGTCCGGAAGATCATATCGCGGGCAACCAGCATCCACGCCCCGGCATCGCGGGGTGCGGAACCTTTCACATCGGTGACTTCAACCAGCACACTATCGGGACGCCGGTTGAGAAAAGCCCGGATATCGTCGCGCGCGCCTGGCATCTCTCTAGCCCTTTTGCTTGCGGAGCCGTTCGATGGCCATCAGCACACGTTCCGGCGTTGCTGGCGCATCGAGACGTGGGCAGACCTTGTGGTCCGCCACGGTGGCAATGGCGTCGGCCAGAGCATGCAGCACCGACAACCCAAGCGGCAGCGGCGGTTCGCCGACAGCCTTGGAACGATGGATCGTCGGCTCATAAGCCTCGGACCAGTCGGTCAGCGCGACATTGAAGATCTTGGGCCGGTCGGAAGCCAGCGGGATCTTGTAGGTGGATGGCGCATGGGTGCGAAGCCGCCCCTTGTCGTCCCACACAAGCTCCTCTGTCGTCAGCCAGCCCATGCCCTGCACGAAGCCGCCTTCAACCTGACCGATATCGATGGCGCGGTTCAGGGAACGCCCGGTATCATGCAGAATATCGGTGCGCTCCACCACATATTCACCAGTCAGAGTGTCGACGGAAACTTCGGAACAGGCTGCTCCGTAAGCATAGTAATAGAAGGCGTGGCCCCGGCCCTTGGCACGGTCCCAGTGGATTTTCGGCGTCTTGTAGTGACCTGCCGCCGACAGCTGCACACGACCGATAAAGGCTTGCTTTACGAGATCGTTGAAGCTGATTTCCTGATTGCCGACGCGAACCCGGTTGGGAAGGAAGACAACCTGATCTTCCGGCACCTGATATTGCTGTGCCGCAAAATGGATGAGACGTTTCTTGATCTGGCGGGCTGCGTCCTGTGCAGCCATGCCGTTGAGATCGGCACCGGAAGAAGCCGCCGTCGGCGCCGTGTTCGGCACCTTGGCGGTGGTCGTCGCGGTGATCTTCACCCGGTCGATGTCGATCTGGAATTCCTCGGCCACGACTTGCGCCACTTTCAAATGGAGCCCCTGCCCCATTTCCGTGCCGCCATGGTTCATATGCACCGAGCCGTCATTGTATACATGCACCAGAGCGCCAGCCTGATTGGACTCCGTCTTGGTAAAGGAGATGCCGAATTTCACCGGCGTCAGCGCCATGCCGCGTTTGACATAACGGCTTTTCGCGTTGAACTCGCGGATCGCTTCGCGGCGCTTCGCGTAATCTGAACTTTCCTCAAGTTCCGAAACGATGCGCTGGATAATGCAATCTTCGACCTTCTGGTGATAGGGGGTGACGTTGCGTGTGCCGTCCTTACCCATTTCATCGTAGAAATTGCGCTTGCGGATTTCGAGCGGGTCCTTGCCGACAGCGAAAGCCACCTCATCGATCACGCGTTCTGCACCAACCATGCCCTGCGGGCCACCGAAGCCGCGAAACGCCGTATTCGACACGGTGTTCGTGTAAAGCGGTGCCGACTGTGCATGAACTGCGGGGAAGAAATAGGCATTGTCGCAGTGAAACAGTGCGCGGTCGCCGACAGGTCCGGAAAGGTCTGCCGAGAACCCGGCATTGAGGGCAAACAGATAGTCGATGCCCAGAATATTGCCGTCATCGTCGAAGCCGACTTCATAGTCGATGACGAAGCCATGGCGCTTGCCGGTCGAGGTCATGTCCTCGTCGCGGTCGAGCCTGATCTTCATGGCGCGCTTGTGCTTCTTGGCAGCAATGGCTGCAATGGCCGCCCACTGGTTGGCCTGCGTTTCCTTGCCGCCGAAGCCACCGCCCATGCGGCGCACTTCCACCGTCACGGAATGGCTCGGCACGCCCAGCGCATGCGCAACCAGATGCTGGGTTTCGCTCGGCCCCTGCGTGGAGCAATAGACGGTGACGTCCTCATCCTCGCCGGGGATAGCCAGCGAAACCTGACCCTCAAGATAGAAATGATCCTGCCCACCAAGATACATGCGGTTCTTGATACGGTGCGGCGCGGTATCGATGGCCGCACGTGCATCACCGCGCTTCAGCGTCAGCGGCGTGGTGACAAGCCGGTCCTTCAGACCGTCCAGCGCATCGATGGAATAGATACCTGTCGTTTCTTCATATTCGATCTTTGCCAAACGCGCGGCGCGGCGCGCCTGATCGCGACTTTTCGCGATAACCGCAAAGATCGGCTGGCCGTGAAACTCAACCTTGTCGACTGCAAAGATCGGGTCGTCATGCATGCCCGATGGCGAAACATCGTTTTCGCCGGGCACGTCCTTGTAGGTCAACACGTCGATTACGCCGGGAGCGGCGCGCACTGCCGACAAATCAATCGACTTGAATGAACCATGTGCAACGGACGAATAGCCGACCCCGATATGCAACGTGCCTTCGGGCTCCGGTATATCATCGATATAGACAGCCGTTCCCGTCACATGCTTGTGCGCGGAATCGTGTTTCTGGTCGGTCGCGACGCCACCCACAATGCGGGCAGCTTTCAATGCATTTGCAGGATGCTTGTTCATGATTGCCTCCTCACGCCGCCGCGATTTCAGCCGCACGCAGCGGCACGTAACTGCCTTCCGTTTCGGCGAAGAAACGCCGCAACAGATTGCGCGCCGCGAGCAGCCGGTAATCTGCTGTCGCGCGCATATCGCTCAAGGGCGTATAGTCTTCAGCATAGGCTTCCAATGCCGCTTCAACCGTAGCCTCGGTCCAGGGCTTGGCCGTCAGTGCGGTTTCCACCGTGCTGGCGCGCTTCGGCGTTGCGGCCATGCCGCCATAGGCGATGCGGACCGTCTCCACATTGCCTGCCGCATCAAGCGTCAGATGGAAAGCGCCGAGCGTCGCCGTAATGTCTTCCTCGTAACGCTTCGACACTTTGTAAATGGCAAAATGGCTGCCTTCTGCCGGAACCGGTACATGCACGGCTTCGACAAACTCGCCGGGCTGGCGATCCTGCTTGCCATAAGCGATGAAGAACTCTTCCAGCGGTATAGTGCGGCGTTCCGCCCCTTTGCGCAGCGTCAGTTTTGCATTGAGCGCGATCAGCGGCGGCGGCGTGTCACCAATCGGCGAACCATTGGCGATATTGCCGCCGATGGTTCCCATATTGCGCACCTGCTCACCGCCAATGCGGTTGATGAGCTGGCCGAGCTGCGGAATGCGCTTGGCAAGAAATCCGAATGCTTCCGTGTAGGTGACACCTGCGCCGATGGTAACGACACCATTTTCCTCACGGACGGAGCGCAGTTCCTCCAGATGACCGATGAAGACGACCGGGGAAATGTCACGCATCATCTTGGTGACCCACAAGCCCACATCGGTAGAGCCGGCAACGATGGTCGCCTTCGGCTCTGCCGCCAGGATGGTGGCGAAATCATCGAGATCACCGGGCACAATCAACCGGTCCTTGCCTTCACCCACTTCCACCCGAACGCCATCGCGCATGGCCGTCAGCTGTTCGAGAACATGGGCGCGCTCAGCAGCAAGCGGGTCTTCCATGACCGTACCGTAGTCGGAAATGATGCGGGCGGCGCGCATGATCGCCTCATAGCCCGTGCAGCGGCAAAGATTGCCCTGCAATGCCTTTTCGATCTGTGCATCGGCGGGCTTCGGTTCGCGCATCCACAGAGCGTAGAGCGACATGACAAAGCCTGGCGTGCAGAAGCCGCATTGCGAGCCATGAAACTCGATCATTGCCTTCTGCACCGGATGCAGCTCGCCATCGGCGCCGCGCAGATGCTCGATCGTCACGACATGGCAGCCATCCAGCGAACCCATGAAGCGGATGCAGGCATTGACGCTTTCGTAAACGAGCTTGCCGTCGGAAATCTTGCCGACCAGCACCGTGCACGCACCGCAATCGCCTTCGCCGCAACCTTCCTTGGTGCCGCGCAGCTTGGCGGACAGCCGCAGATAGTCGAGCAACGTTTCGGTCGGGGAAACGCGGTCGAGTTCAACCTTTTCACCGTTCAGAAGAAAGCGGATCGTGTGTCGCACAGACTGGTGCACAGACTGGTTCATGGCGCTTAGCTCCCGCGATAGGTGGAATAGGAAAACGGCGAAACGAGAAGCGGTACATGATAATGCGCTTTTTCATCGGAAATGCCAAAGCGCAGAGGGACAACATCGAGGAACGGTACGACATCATCTGTCTTGCCGAAATATTCGCCGACATGGAACAGAAGCTCGTAGGAACCAGCCCGCAAATTCTCGCCCGACAGAAGCGGCTCGCTGCAGCGACCATCGTCGTTGGTGCGAATTTCCCGGATTGGTTCGGCCTGCTGATTCTCGACGCGACGCAATTCGATGCGCAGATTTGCCGCCGGCTTGCCGCTTACCGTGTCGAGGACATGCGTCGTCAACCGGCCATTACCGCTGTTTTCCTGACCCATTTACACTCCTGAAGCTTGCTGATTCTCTCATCAAATAGATTGGAAAATGTTACAAGCTTTTGATTTCCGGTGGTTTATTTGAGCCCAACGTCGCCATCGGCTGTGGGGGCCGCAAACCACACCATGTTCCCAGCATTTAGTATTTCGCGATCCTCCTCATTCTGAAAGATGGTTATCGTTGGATGTCTTTCAAATTTTTGGAGGGGAATAATAGCGATAAATCTTTATTATCATGGATAAAACGAACGAAAACGAGGGAAGACCCGCAATGAAATATCCGCGCAATCTCGTCGGCTATGGACGCAACACGCCAGATCCGCGCTGGCCGGGAGGAGCCAATATCGCAGTTCAATTCGTCGTCAACTATGAGGAAGGCGGCGAATGCAGCATTCTCGACGGTGACGCGGCCTCCGAATGCCTTCTGTCCGAGATTGTCGGCGCGCAGCCCTGGCAGGGCCAGCGCAACCTGAATATGGAATCCATCTACGAATATGGCGCGCGATCCGGCTTCTGGCGCTTGTGGCGCGCCTTCACCCGCCGCAACATGCCAGTCACCGTCTATGGCGTGACACTCGCCATGGCGCGCAATCCCGAAGCCGTTGCCGCCATGAAAGAGGCTGACTGGGAAATCGCCAGCCACGGATTGCGCTGGTGGGAATATAAGGACGTTCCCGAAGAGATCGAACGCGAGCATATCCGCGATGCGGTACGCCTTCATACGGAACTTACCGGCTCGCGACCGCTCGGCATCTATCAGGGCAAGCCTTCCGACAACACGCTGAAATTGGTGATGGAAGAAGGTGGCTTTCTCTATTCCGCCGATTCCTATGCCGACGAGTTGCCTTATTGGGTTGAGGGTCCGAAGGGACCGCACCTGATCGTGCCCTACACACTCGACGCCAATGATATGCGTTTTGCGACGCCGCAGGGTTTCAATTCCGGCGATCAGTTCTACACCTATCTGAAGGACACGTTCGACGTGCTCTATCGCGAAGGCGCGGAAGGCGCACCGAAGATGATGTCCATTGGCCTGCATTGCCGCCTTGTCGGTCGTCCCGGCCGTGTGGCCGCGCTCGAACGGTTCCTCGACTATGTGCAAAGCCATGACAAGGTATGGGTCGCCAAGCGCGTCGACATTGCCCGCCACTGGCACGAAAACTACAAGCCCGTTACCGCCGACGTCGTGCCTTCGAAAGCCAGCAGGGATGCGTTCGTCGCACGTTATGGCAGCATTTTCGAGCATTCGCCATGGATTGCCGAACGTGCATACGATGCGGGTTTCAGCCTGGAGGAAGATGCCGCATCCGGTCTTGCTGCCGCGATGACGAAGGCATTCCGCGCTGCCTCGACAGATGAGCGGCTTGCCGTGTTGAAGGCGCACCCGGATCTTGCTGGCAAGCTCGCACAGGCCAAACGGCTGACAGCGGAATCGACCGCCGAACAGGCCGGTGCGGGTCTCGATGCGCTGACTGATGCGGAAAAGCAGACATTCACCGAATTGAACGACGCCTATACGGCGAAGTTCGGCTTTCCGTTCATCATCGCCGTGAAGGGACGCAACAAAAAGGAAATCCTCGACGCTTTCCAGCGCCGCGTTTCCAATGACCGCGATACGGAATTTGAAACGGCTTGCGCTCAGGTGGAGCGCATCGCCCTCCTGCGCCTCAAGGATATTCTGCCGGAAGCGCTCTACTGATCCTTGCAGCCCGGAAGGTCGACTTCCGGGCGCATTCATTCCATGATCTCACGACAGGTTTTCCAGAACTCGCCGTGAGTGCCAGCTTCTCACATAAGGAATTCCCCACATGGGCAACGACAAGAACAATCGCAGCTATTATGCACCGACTGGCGGATTGCCGCCGCAGACCCAGCTCCTCACCGATCGCGCCATGTTCACCGAAGCCTATGCGGTGATCCCCAAGGGCACGTTCAGCGATATCGTGACGAGCTTCCTGCCCTTCTGGGACAAGACACGGCTTTGGGTGATTGCCCGCCCACTCTCCGGCTTCGCCGAGACCTTCTCGCAATACATCATGGAAGTGCAGCCGGGCGGCGGCAGCGACCGTGCCGAACTGGATGAAAGCGCGGAAGGCGTGCTGTTCGTGGTCGAGGGCGAAATCGCCGTCACCGTCGCCGGCAAAACGCACACGCTGACCGAAGGCGGCTACGCTTATCTGCCGCCGAAAAGCGGCTGGACACTTCGCAACAACGGCGCGATGACGGCCCGCTTCCATTGGGTGCGCAAGGCTTATGAATATGTCGACGGCCTCGATGTTCCCGAACCGCTATTCCTCAACGAAAAGGATATAGCGCCCAATCCGATGCCGGACACCAACGGCGCCTGGGCGACGACCCGCTTCGTCGATCCGAATGACCTGCGCCACGACATGCACGTCACCATCGTGACCCTGGAGCCCGGCGGCGTCATTCCTTTTGCCGAGACCCACGTCATGGAACACGGCCTCTATGTGTTGGAAGGCAAGGCCGTCTACCGGCTCAATCAGGACTGGGTGGAAGTGGAAGCCGGCGACTTCATGTGGCTGCGCGCCTTCTGCCCGCAGGCCTGTTACGCAGGCGGCCCCGGCAAGTTCCGCTATCTGCTCTACAAGGACGTCAACCGGCATATGAAGTTTTCCCGATAAAGGAGAGCAGTTCATATTCCGCGATGCATTCACGCAACGAAAAGGCCGGATCAATCCGGCCTTTTTCATATGTGCAGAACGATAGGACGGAAACAAAAACGGCGAGCCGAAGCTCGCCGTACCACTCTTCCGACTGGAGATCAGATTTGTAAACAGCGCAGTCCTTCTACGCTATCGAATGGTTCTTTTAAAATAGTACAAGCACACTAGAATGCAAATTACATTTTTGTTATATCAGCACTTGGTTACTTTTTATTTCATTCGAAAATTCAAGAATATTTCTTCAATTAAATATCAAAGTATTAGAGATTTTATTGAACTCATGACCGTTACACTAAGATGAACGGTTCAATATACTTTTGAATGCAGACCGGGAGGCCGATGTCGGCCTCCCGGTTAAGCATTAGAACGAGCGCTGGAAGCGGATCATACCCTGAACGGCATCCTTGCCGTTGAGATAGGACTTGCTGTCGCTCCATTTGGTGTAGGAAACTTCCGGCGTGACCGTGAAGCCCGGAACCATTTCATAAGCTACGTTGGCAGTAGCTGCGAAAGTGTTCGTGCCGTCATAAGCAAGCTGCGCATTGAAGACTGCCTTGTCGGTAGCCTTGAATGCTGCGCCGCCCCAGACAGCCCAATCGCCGCCCCAGGTGCCGTAGAAGCTGCTGATCGCACGAACCTGACCGATATCATGGCCATTGCCATCGGTCTGCATGATGTACTGGTCCTTGTTGGACTTGTAACCACCCATCGCCCAGACCGAGAAGCGGTCCGTAATGTTCACGTCAGCGCGAACCTTACCGGCCCACTCTTCGTTGCGGGCATCATAAGCAGCGACGCCTGCGATCTTGCCCCAGCCGCCTTCATACTTCAGGCCACCGACAACGTGCGGCGTGTAGTCCTTGATGACGCCATTATAGCCGTATGCGCTATCCGTATCGTCATTGTTGCCCTGTTCGAGCGACAGAATGGCGGAGAAGCCGTTGCCACCGGTGAAGGTGTAGCTGATCAAGCCGGTGCGATAGCCGCCAGCGAGAATCACGTCATCGTTGATGACATCGCCGAGATAGCCCGGGAAGGTAACGAAGGCCGATTCATCGAGACCGACGCGGAGACCGCCAAGCTGGATATAGGCAAAACGCAGCGAACCGGAGGCACCTTCAACACCATTGCCCCAATCATAACGGGTTTCGGCAAAGGTCTTCAGAGTGCCAAGATCGGTTTCCGACGCCGTGGAGAGGCGCAGTGTGAAGCGAGCCTTGTTATCCCAGGAATTGCGGCGCGTATCGACGCTACCGTCACGATCAACGAAACCGCGACCGTAGACATTGTCACCGCCAGCAGCGTCGTAACGGACATAGCCGGATACGCGAAGGCAGGTTTCGGTGCCCGGAATATAGAAATATCCCGCACCATAGGCGTCGCAAACGCGAACATACTCAACAGATTCAGGCTCCGGTGCCACAACGGTATCCGCAGCATATGCTCCAGTGGTTGCAACCAGCGCTGCAGCCGAACCGAACAACAAGCTCTTGATCTTCATTTCATTGCCTCCAGAAATTTTTCAGACGAGGCCTGATAGAATGAATTCCACAAATACATCAATTCCAATTTTAAGAACTATATCAATTCGAAAAGGAATATGTGTCCATTATGACACTAATTATAAACAGCTTTACTTTATAACAATAAATAACTCATAAAATATAAATCGAATAAAATTTCAAGTATATTAAAACTAGCAATTTCTAACTACAAAACC
This sequence comes from Brucella lupini, assembly GCF_002252535.1. Lineage (NCBI taxonomy): Bacteria > Pseudomonadati > Pseudomonadota > Alphaproteobacteria > Hyphomicrobiales > Brucellaceae > Brucella > Brucella lupini. The sequence goes on along the minus strand of NZ_NNRN01000049.1, from coordinate 36,976 downwards.
CATATCGCCTTAATTACAATAAACGAAAACGGGGCCCGAAGGCCCCGTTTCACAAGCGTTTCGCGACTATGTCAGTCGATGGCTACCTGCCTGCAGCCTGCTGCGCATAGACGTAGCTGTCATAGGTATATTCAGCGACGCGGAACCATTCGAAGCCCTCGTCACGGAATTTTTTCCAGCTCGGGTAGATTTTCGCCCATGCCGGATTTTTCTCGTTGTATTCGGCGTAGAGTTCGAACGCGACCTTGTAGGCGGCATCCAGAACGTCTCGCGGAAGCGGTTGAAGCTTCACGCCCTTCGACACCAGCGAACGAATCGCAGCGGTGTTTTTCACGTCATAAAGCGAGATCATGTTCTGGGTCGCAGCTTCGGCAGCCGTATTCAGCGCAACCTTGTATGGCTCCGGCAGGCTTTCATATTGCTGCTTGTTGATGAAGAAGTGTACCGAAGCGCCACCTTCCCAGAAGGCCGGGTAATAATAATATGGCGCGATCTGGTAGAAGCCGAGCTTCTCGTCATCATAAGGACCGACCCATTCGGCCGCATCGATCGTGCCGCGCTCCAGCGACGGATAGATGTCGCCGCCCGGAAGCTGTTGCGGAACGACGCCGAGCCGCGACATGACCTCGCCAGCTACGCCCGCGATACGCATCTTCAGGCCCTTCAGATCCGCAAGGCTTTTGATTTCCTTGCGATACCAGCCGCCCATCTGGGCCGCCGTGTTGCCGCCGACGATACCGACAATGCCATAATCGGCAAGGAACGCATTATAAAGCTCGTTGCCACCGCCATGATAGAGCCAGGCATTCTGCAGGCGTGTGTTCATGCCGAAGGGAATAGCCGTCCCAATGGCGAAGGCCGGGTTCTTGCCGGTGAAATAATAGCCGCACGTATGCGCCATTTCGACCGTGTTGGCCTGAACCGCATCGATGGCCTGCGGGCCAGGCACGATTTCACCGGCCTGGAATACCTGAATCTGGAACTTGCCTTCTGTCATCTTTGAAACGGCATTGGCCATATAGACCGCACCGCCATAGATCGTATCCAGATTGTTCGGGAAGCCCGAGGTCAGACGCCAGCGCAGCGTCGGCAACTCCTGCGCGATTGCCGGTGTTGCGAGTGCCGCACCGCTTGTGGCAGCGGCAGCGCCAATTGCGGCACCCTTCGTCAGAAATGTGCGGCGGCTCAAATCCTGTTTCATGTGTCTCCTCCTAAGATTGTTCTGGTTTATCAGAATCTACGCAATGCTCGTTTTCCCCTCATTGCGCAGGTTTTTGCTGTAGGTCTTTGTCCTGTCCGAAGCTCGGCTGCGGAGAACCGAAAGACGGCGCGGGCAGAGGCTCAGTTGACGGCGAAGGCGCTCCGAAAGGTGCGGGTGCTGCGCCGAACGGATTGCCGCCGCCAGCATCTGGCATTGGCACATTGATCTGGATCGATGCCGGATCGGCCTGCGGATGGCCGCTCTTGTAGTGGGTGACGATGCCCGGGAAGCTGATGATGATGCCGACCATGACAAGCTGGATCAAAAGGAACGGGATCGATCCCATGTAGATTTGCCCCGACGTCACCGGCTGGATAGTCGCGCCTGTGACCTTGTCCTTATAGGGTCGGGATGGAGCGACCGAACGCAGATAGAAGAGCGAGAAGCCGAAAGGCGGATGCATGAACGATGTCTGCATATTGACCGCCAGCATGACGCCGAACCACACCAGATCAATGCCAAGGCTGTCGGCCACCGGCGCCAGAAGCGGGATGATGATGAAGGCCAGCTCGAAATAATCGAGGAAGAAGGCCAGAAAGAACACCAGAAGATTGGCGACAATCAGGAAGCCGACTTCACCGCCGGGGATGGACGTCATCAGGTGTTCGACCCAGATGTGACCGTTGACGCCATAGAAGGTGAGCGAAAACACGCGCGCGCCCAGCAGAATGAAAATGACGAAGGACGACAGTTTTGCCGTGGCGTAAAGCGCTGACGTCAGCATCGTCATGTTGAGGCGGCGATTGATGATAGCGAGAAGCAGAGCGCCGACCGCTCCCATCGCGCCACCTTCCGTAGGCGTTGCAACGCCGATGAAGATCGTTCCGAGAACAAGGAAGATCAGCACAAGCGGCGGCACCAGCGAAATCACCACTTTCTGCGCCAGTTTCCAACCCTTCAATGTACGGGCATGCGGCGGCAGAGCCGGGACCGTATCAGGCCGGAAAATCGACATGCCGATGATAAAGGCGCAGTAGAAGCCAACCAGCAGGAGACCGGGAACCAGCGCGCCCTTGTACATATCGCCGACCGAACGGCCCAGCTGATCGGCAAGAACGATCAGGACGAGGCTTGGTGGAATGATCTGTGCCAGCGTACCGGATGCTGCAATCGTGCCGCTCGCCACTTTGCGATCATAGCCGTAGCGCAGCATGATCGGGAGCGAAATCAGTCCCATCGAAATCACCGAAGCGGCGACAACGCCGGTCGTGGCCGCAAGAAGCGCGCCGACGATGATCACCGCAAAAGCCAGCCCGCCACGCACGGGACCGAAAAGCTGCCCGATCGTATCGAGCAGTTCTTCCGCCATGCCGCTTCGCTCCAGTATCAGCCCCATGAAGGTGAAGAACGGAATAGCGAGCAGCGTTTCATTCGACATCTGCCCGAAGATGCGATCCGGTATCGCGCCGAACAGGTTGACAGGCAGAAGCCCCATTTCGATGCCGACGAAGCCGAAGGCAAAACCGACAAAGGCCAGTGCGAAAGCCACCGGGTAGCCGAGCAACAGCACAACCACCAGCGACAGAAACATCAACGGGGCGAGATTTTCCGCAATAAAAGCAATCATATCCATTCCCCTCAGAGCGTCTGGGCTTCCGCATCTTCAAGGGCGACCGTGTCCGGTATGCGCCCTTGAAGGATGGCGATGCGCTTGATGAGTTCGGAAATGCCTTGCAATGCGAGCAGCCCGAAACCGATGGGGATCAACACCCAGACCGGCCAGAGAACCAGCCCACCCGTATTGTTGGAGGTTTCACCGCTGGCGATCTTGGCTTCCACGATGGGCCAGGAGAGGTAAATCGTGATGAGGCAGAAAGGCAGGAGGAAAAAGATCGTGCCGAAAATCTCGACCAGTAGCTGGGTTCGCCGCGAATACCGGCTGTAGAGAAGATCAACCTTCACATGCTCGCTATGCAGAAGCGTATATCCAGCGGCGATCAGAAAGACCGCCGAGAACAGATACCATTGCGCTTCCAGCCACGCATTCGAGCTGACATTGAACAGCTTGCGCGAGACGGCATTGATAGCACTGATGAGCACTGCCACCAGGATCAGCCACGATACGGATTTTCCGATGAAATTATTGGCCGCGTCGATAGCACGCGACAACGCCAGCAAGACTGACATCGCTCCTCCCCTCCTGTTCCGCCTCCTCAAGCGGTTTTGGAGCGAATGATAGGACCGGCGAATCCATGCCGCAAGTTGACGAAAGTTCTAAGAAACGGAGACCTACCCATTAGTGGGTAAGGCAATATCGGGAGACGAACGGAATATCCGCTATTGCGACGACAGCTATTGCGAAGACAGGCGCAACCGGTTCTCGATGACGTAGCGCGTAAGCCCGGCGGTGCTGGCTATTCCGAGTTTCTTCTTGATATTCTTGCGATGAGTTTCGACCGTCGCCTCCGAGATGCCGAGCCTGATTGCAATTTCGCGGTTGCTTCCACCTTCGGCCACCAGCACCAGAACATCGTTTTCGCGGACCGACAGCCCTTCCGATTTCCTGTCGCCGCTGTCGAGCAGCGCTTCCGAAACACCGGAAGAGAAATAAGTTCCACCCGAAGCGACCGCATGAATGGCAGCGACGATTTCAGTGGTGGACACATCCTTCAACACATAGCCTGAAGCTCCGCGCATGATGGAGGTCGAGATATATTCGCGGCTGTCGTGCATGGACAGCATGAGGATGCGAATGCCCGGCAATTGTTTCTTGAACAGTTCGATAGCGTCGATACCGTTGAGAAGTGGCATGTTGATATCCATCAAAACCACATCGGGATTAACGGTCAGCGCCAGCTCCAGTGCAGCCCGCGCATTGGAAGCCGCGCCTGCAATATCGATATCGTCATAGGTTTCGAGTACAGCCCGCAAACCATCCAGAACCAGCGGATGATTATCCACGAGCAATACGCGAATCTTGCATTCATTCGTCATGCGACTTCCGGTTCCCGCTTTCTCTCTGTTGCCGATTTCGGCAAGCGCGCGGTGAGCTGCGTACCATCTGCGCCGGTTTCAACCAAGAGCACACCGCCGAAATGCGCCATTCGCTCCTGCATATTTCGCAAGCCAAGCCCTGAAAGCTGATCTTTCAGATCACGCGCGGTAAAACCATTACCGTCATCGGCGACTGTCATCGTCACCTTGCCGCCGGAACCCCAGAGGCGGATGCTCACCTGGCTTGCCCCGGAATGGCGCTCGACATTGGTGAGCGCTTCCTGCACGACGCGATAAAGCGCCGTGCTTGCCTCCGGCTTCAGCGTCTCGTTCAGCCCGCTTGCTTCGAGCTGCGTTTCAATGCCGGTCCGCTCCGAAAAATGTTCGCACAAAGCCTTGAGCGCAACGGTCAGGCCAAGATCGTCCAGAATGCGCGGACGCAGATCATGCGAAAGCCGCCGCACCTCCTTGATTGCACCATTGAGCGCATCCGATGCCTTCTCGATCGCAAGCGGCGCGCCTCCGCTGTCCATGCGCACCTGACGACTTGCTAAATCGATGGCATAGCGAACGCCGACGAGATTTTGGGAAATACCGTCATGCAGTTCACGCGCCAGACGTGCCCGTTCCTCCTCCTGCGTATCGATGATGCGCTGCGCCAGCTCCTTCAGCTTGTTATCAGCCATACGTCGCTCGCGCAGATTGAGCAGCATACAGGTCGCGAAGACGAGCATCACAGCCGGCACGGCGATCAGACTGACGATCAGGAATGTCGTTCGGATATTGGCCCGGAAATCGGCATTGGCGGCAGCAGTCTGCACATAGACATCATCTAGATAGACGCCTGTTCCGAGCATCCATTTCCATTTGCTCAGTCCGACAGCAAAGGAGAGTTTGTCCGCCATTTCACCGCTTGACGGCTTTTCCCATTTATACTGGTGCAGCCCTCCGCCTTCCTTCGCCTTGTCAATCAGATTGGCAATGACGCGATCTCCATCAGGATCAACAAGATCGAGCCAGTTATGGCCGGGCCGAAATGTCTGGCGAGGATGGACGACATTGTTGCCGTCATAGTCATAGACAAAGAAGTAGCCGTCGCGACCATAATCGAGCGAGGTCAGAATCTTCCGCACCTTTTCCATGGCAGCGGTATCGTCGGGGCCTGCATCGTCGTAAATCTGCTGGATAGAAGAAAGCGCCAGGTTGGTAAGATTGAGAAGCTCGGTCTCCTTGGCCTTCAGCATATTCTTCTCGAAGGTCGCGATACTGCTCTGCACAAGATTTGCCGATTGCCAGGTAATGAAGGCCGTGACCGTCAGAATAGCCACGATAAGGGGCACAATCGCCAGTGCAACGATCTGATAACGTAGCGTCACGACTTCTCCTCCCGGCACAACGAGCCGACCTTTCCAGGGCGACTTTAGAGTTCCGGCTTGATGAGGAAAAGGGGACAATCAGCAAAACCTTGCCCAAGAAAAAGACGTCTGCACAACCAATAATATATTATTATTTTCTTATATAACTGAAATATAAACAATAATTCATAGTTGAAGACACGAATATTTTATGTTCAATAATGTTTTCTTGGACAGTGCGTCCGAGTATACGGTTCTGGGGCTCATTAATTTCAGAGAGAATCTTTTTATGAAAAGCTATCGCGTAATCGGTCTTGCATTCACGCTTGCAACCATTTCCGGCGCTTCGGCCTTTGCGGCTCCACTTCCAGGTGGAGCTAGCACCCTTCAGGAGACTTACCAAGACTGGACCGTTTCCTGTCAGAGCCAGAAGGAAACAAGCATCTGTGTGATGCGTCAGGACCAGAGCAGCACGCAGACCGGCCAGCGCGTTCTGACCGCGGAATTGCGCAATGTGGAAGGTAAGGTCGAGGGTGTTCTGCTGATGCCATTTGGCCTTGATCTTGCCAAGGGCGCAGCTCTCAAGATCGACGAAGTTGCCGGACCGAACCTCGCTTTCTCCACCTGTCTGCCGCAGGGTTGCCTCGCGCCGGTCAGCTTCGAAGCAAAGCAGGTTGCAGCTCTCAAGGCTGGCACCAATATCAACGTCACCACGACAGCCCTGAGCCCAAGCCAGCCGGTCGCCTTCAAGGTTTCGCTGAAGGGCTTCGGTGCAGCGCTTGACCGCATCACCGCACTGACGAAGTAAGTTTCAAAACTTTGATGGAAAAGCCATACGCCCGACGGGCGTATGGCTTTTTCTTTTGTCAGGCCGGATGCGCCGAGATATGCGCGAGATGCCTGCGCCATCGCAGCGTCATCAATACCGAGACAATACCGAGACCGGCGGCAAGGCCGAGCCAGATACCGACCCCACCCAGTTCAAACTGGAATGCAAGCAAGGCACCCAACGGCAAACCCACACCCCAATAGCCGAATAGAGCCAGGAACATCGGAATGCGTGTATCGCGTAATCCGCGCAACATGCCCGCGGCAACGGCCTGTGCACCGTCAACGATCTGGAAGAGAGCCGCCAGCGCAAGAAATGTGACAGCCAGTTCCATCACTGGCAGGTTCTGCGGATCGTGCAGATCGAGAAAAACACCAATGAACACGCGCGGGATGAGAACCATGAGAAGCCCCATCACGGCCATGAAACCGACGCCGAGCGCATAGGCGCTCCAGCCTGCATAGGCGACAGCCTGAGGGTCGCCGCGGCCATAGGCACGGCCCACGCGCACTGTTGCAACCTGACCGAAACCGAGTGGCACCATGAAGCTGAGCGATGCAATCTGGATCGCCACGGCATGAGCCGCCATGGCCGTCGGCCCGATGCGGCCCATCATCACCACTGCAGCATAGAAGATCGAAGTCTCGAACACGAATGTCAGCGCCATTGGAATACCAATGCGCCACAGTTCACGCAGGCGCGCCCAGTCGGGACGCCAGAAGCGACCAAACAGGTGATAGCGGCGGAAGCGGTGGTGACGCACCGTGATGAATGCAAGCCCGAGGAACATCATCGTGCTTGACGCTGTTGTGGCGATACCGGCTCCGTGCAGTTCCATGCGCGGGAAGCCGAAGTGGCCGAATATCAGCGTCCAGCCGGCAAGCGCGTTGAAGCCGATGGCAAGGGCCGCAATAAGCAGCGTCCACATCGGCTTTTCCATCGCCGCAAAGAACGAGCGTAGAACAATATATCCGAGATAAGGCAGCAGTGCCCATTGCAGCGTGTGCATGAAATCCGTCGATCGGGCAGCAATATCCGGACGCTGGCCGAGAAACAGGAAAATCTCCTCGCAATGCCAGAGCACGATCCAGACCGGGATCGAGATCATTATGACCGTCCATAGTCCCTGTCGCACCGTGCGGCGCACATCGCGAACCGAATGACGGTTCTTGCCAAGCGCGATGGCGATCATCGGCATGACGGCCGAAACGAGCCCCATCGAGAAGATCATGAGCGTATGATAGAAGCTGGTCGCCAGCAGGGCCGAAGCGAGCGTATCCGCTCCAAGACGGCCGATAAAGATGACGTCGGTTGCAGTCAGCGCTGCCTGCGAAAGATTGGTGAAGATCAGCGGCCAGCCAAGCTTCAACGCTGCCGCCATCTCCCTGCTCCAGCGTTGCGTGCCGGATTCATGCGGCTCCCGAAAGCCCGCATCGATTGTCCTGTCCATAGTCCGCTCCCCGAAGCATCCGGGGCCGTCAATCCGCCGGATGTTCCATTTGAATGAGGCCACGCCCCGGAACATCAGAGACCATGTCAATCTGAGAAGAGGCGCGGAAATACGATCATCGACCGTCCCATGCCGGCTAAGGGTGCCCATCGCCAAGAGAGCGATCACACCCCAACTTTTCGGGTTGCTCAATTTCTAACGGGAACGTTGTGTATGTTCCAGAAACTGATCCGGAGCCAAGCGGGCTGCGCATCGATTTGCACAAAATAAGAGCACAATGGATATCAGACTTGCTTAAAGAAGCAACACATCTCGGAATGGATTTTTCATCTCCTGACACTGAGGGGAATGGAATCCTCATTCTGACGCGAAAGCGCAATTACCCGTCCGATAAAGGATTGACGCTAACGCCCTAACCGATAGGAATGATTGCATTAATTGCAGGAGGCGTCATGCGCAGCACCAAAGTCATCCATATTGTCGGCTGTCACGCAGAAGGCGAAGTCGGTGATGTCATTGTCGGTGGCGTGGCCCCTCCTCCCGGCAAGACTGTGTGGGAGCAGTCGCGCTTCATCGCCAGCGACGAGACCTTGCGCAATTTCGTGCTGAACGAGCCGCGCGGTGGTGTGTTCCGCCATGTCAATCTGCTGGTGCCACCAAAAGACCCGCGCGCGCAGATGGGTTTCATCATCATGGAACCCGCTGACACCCCGCCCATGTCTGGCTCCAATTCGATCTGTGTCTCCACGGTTCTTCTGGATAGCGGCATTATCCCCATGCAGGAACCAGTCACGCGCATGGTGCTGGAAGCGCCGGGCGGCCTCATCGAAGTGGAAGCCGAATGCCGCAACGGCAAGGCCGAGCGCATCAGTGTGCGCAACGTTCCATCTTTCGCTGACCGTCTGGATGCATCGCTGGAAGTCGAAGGGCTTGGCACGATCACCGTCGACACGGCTTATGGCGGCGACAGTTTCGTGATTGTCGATGCAGCTTCTATCGGAATGAAGATCGAACCGGGCCAGGCGCGGGAACTTGCCGAAATTGGCGTGAAGATTACCAAAGCCGCCAACGAGCAGCTTGGTTTCCGCCATCCTGAAAAAGACTGGAACCACATTTCCTTCTGCCAGATCACCGAGCCGGTAACGCGCGACGGCGACGTACTGACGGGCGTGAACACCGTTGCCATTCGCCCGGCCAAGCTCGACCGTTCCCCGACCGGCACCGGTTGTTCGGCGCGCATGGCCGTGCTTCACGCAAAAGGCCAGATGCAAGTCGGCGAGAAATTTATCGGGAAGTCTGTGCTGGGCACGGAGTTTCATTGTCGATTGGACAAGGCTCTGGAGCTTGGTGGCAAACCGGCCATCAGCCCCATCATTTCAGGTCGCGCTTGGGTGACGGGAACTTCGCAGCTCATGCTCGATCCAAGCGATCCGTTTCCGAATGGGTATCGTCTCTCGGATACTTGGCCCAATATGCCAGAGTAAGCCAGAGCGAGGCATCAATAAAAAACCCCGCACAAAGCATGGCATTGGGCGGGGTTTTCTTTACTCATTCAGATGAGGCTTACGCGAAGTCGAGTGCGCGGTCGCCGTCTTCATCCTTGATGCGCGATGGCAGGCCGATCTGGTTCAGGATGTGGAGGAAAGGCTTTGGGTTCAGCTCTTCCACATTGACCATCTTCTTCACATCCCACTCACCCGAAGCAATCAGGATTGCAGCTGCAACCGGCGGAACGCCAGCCGTGTAGGAAATGCCCTGGCTACCCACTTCGTTATAAGCGTCCTTGTGGTCAGCAACGTTGTAGATGAAGACTTCCTTCTTTTTGCCGTCCTTGGTTCCCTTGACGAAATCGCCGATGCAGGTCTTGCCGGTATAGTCTGGCGCCAGCGACGAAGGATCGGGCAGAACAGCCTTGACCACCTTGAGCGGGATAACTTCCAGACCTTCAGCAGTTTTCACCGGCTGTTCGGAGAGAAGGCCGAGATTGTTCAGCACGGTGAAGACGTTGATGTAGTGATCGCCAAAACCCATCCAGAAACGCACATCTGCGTTCGGGTAGTTCTTGGACAGCGAATGCACTTCATCATGGCCGGTCATATAGGCCTTGCTCGGACCGACGACAGGCAGGTCAAAGGTGTGGCCAACTTCAAACATCTTGTTCGACTGCCACTGACCGCCCTGCCATGAATAGACCGTGCCGGTGAATTCGCGGAAGTTGATTTCCGGGTCGAAATTGGTCGAGAACCAGCGGCCATGCGAACCGGCATTGATGTCAACGATGTCGATGGATTTGACTTCATCGAGATAGTCGTCAGCAGCCAGACGTGCATAGGCATTGACCACGCCCGGATCAAAGCCAATGCCGAGAATGGCGGTGATGCCCTTCTCTTCGCATTCCTTGAGATGCTTCCATTCGTAGTTGCCATACCATGGCGGGGTTTCGCAGATCTTCTTCGGATCTTCATGGATTGCAGTGTCCATGTAAGCGACGCCCGTATCGATACAGGCACGGAGGACCGACATATTGAGGAAGGACGACCCGACATTGATGACGATCTGAACGCCCGTCTTCTGGATCAGAGCCTTGGTGGCTTCAATATCCAGCGCGTCCAGCGCATGCGCTTCCAGTTTCACCTCGGTCTTGAGGCTCTTCTTTTCATGCACGCTATCGATAATCTTGCGGCATTTCTCAACCGTGCGGGACGCAATATGGATATCGCCCAAAATGTCAGAGTTTTGTGCACATTTATGTGCAACAACCTGTGCCACGCCCCCGGCGCCGATAATGAGAACGTTCTTCTTCATTTTCTGTCGATGCTTCCTCTTCCAGCGGTTACCCGCCATCTGTTAATCGTCCCCGGCGCTCTCAGCCGCGGAACCTGTTTAAGTTTTACGCCGCTGAGTAATACCGCGACGCAGGGTTCAGGAGAGCGAACCCTCGAAATCCGCATAATCAAATTCGCGGACTAATTTGACCGTGCCATCGAGTTCACGCACGGCAATGGCTGGCATCTTCACGCCATTAAACCAGTTCTTCTTGACCATCGTATAACCGGCAGCATCTTCAAATGAGAGCCGGTCGCCGATGGAGAGCTCCTTGTCGAAATTGAACTCACCGAAAATATCGCCAGCAAGACAGGACTTGCCGCAGATCATGTAGCTGTGCTCGCCATTGTTGGGTGCCATCTTCGCCTTTTCGCGATAGATGAGCAGATCGAGCATATGCGCTTCAATCGAGCTATCAACGATGGCGAGGTTCTTGCCGTTATAAAGCGTGTCGAGCACCGTCACTTCCAGCGTCGTGGTCTTGGTGATCGAAGCCTCACCCGGCTCCAGATAAACCTGTACGCCAAACTTTTCTGAAAACGCCTTCAGGCGCGCGCAGAACGCATCGACCGGATAGTCGTCACCGGTGAAGTGGATACCGCCGCCAAGGCTGACCCATTCAACGCGGTGCAGAAGCGAGCCGAACTTTTCTTCGATATCGGTCAGCATCTTGTCGAAAAGACCGAAATCGGAATTTTCGCAATTGTTATGGATCATAAAGCCGGTCACGCGGTCCATGACTTTTTCAACCTTCGCAACATCCCATTCGCCAAGACGGCTGAACGGACGCGCCGGGTCAGCCAGATCAAAGGTCGAAGACGAAACACCCGGGTTCAGACGCAAGCCGCGCTTGATATGTGCTGCCTTGTTGGCAAAGCGCTCCAGCTGACCGATCGAATTGAAGATGATCTTGTCAGCATGCGAAATGACTTCATCGATCTCGTTATCGGCATAGGCCACGCTATAGGCGTGGGTTTCGCCGCCAAATCTTTCATGGCCGAGACGCACTTCATTGAGCGAGGACGACGTGGTGCCGTCCATATATTCGCTCATCAGATCAAACACCGACCATGTGGCAAAACATTTCAGCGCCAGCAGAGCTTTTGCGCCGGATTTCTCGCGCACATAGGCAACCTTTTCCATGTTGCGCTTCAGCTTGGTCTTGTCGATCAGGTAGTAAGGCGTCTGGATCATGAGAGTTCCGGGTCGTCCAAAGGGGAAATCTGGCCTCGCCAGCAAGGCTGGTTTGCCAAGTTGAGGAAACACACAGGTGGTTTCCCAAATTATTCGAAGGCTTATAGGAAGCTTGTGACAGAAACACAAATCCGCCACAGCATTATCGGGAAAAAATTTCCCCACAAGCTATCGCGGATTACTTCCCGACCTTCAGCAGGTGAGCTTCATATAGAGCTTTCTGCAGGAATTTGAACCCCTTCCCTCTTCTAGAGCGGTTCCGGTTGATAAGAAGTCGTTGGAACCGCTCTATCTGTTTGTTTTTACGCATGTCTCCCGAAACCGGTTCCCGCTTTCGGGAGACATGCGCTACCCCTTGCCCTGCCGTTTTCATTGAAAGTCTTTGCCCGGACAAATGGCTTCTGCCGGCCAATAGGGCTCGCTACAATCCCAGAAGTATCATCAAATTAATTAAACAAGCATTTGCTTGACAAATTACAGCCGCGGGCGTAGCCATTTTCTCCATGTTCGGGGCGACCTCATTCAGACTTTCGCCCGCACGATGACAGTCAAAGGAAAATGAAATGCAGGATCAGAAGCCGACCGCCGGTTGGGGAGACCTGTTCGCAGGCAGAAACGCTATCGTCTCGCTGACGCTTGTCGGCGGTGTCGCGCTTCATGCCATCAACGTGTTCATCGCTACAACCATTCTGCCAACGGTCGTCGCCGACATTGGCGGCATGGACTATTATGCGTGGAACACGGCGCTGTTCGTGACTGCATCCATTCTCGGCTCGGCTCTCGTGCCGCGCCTGCTTTCTCAGGCAGGCCCGCGCAGCGCCTATCTGATCGCGGCGGTAATCTTCGCTGCCGGAACCCTGACCTGTGGTCTGGCTCCATCTATGCCTGTCATGCTGGCGGGGCGCGCCATACAGGGTCTTGGCGGCGGCATGATGCTCGCCCTTTCCTATTCCATGATCCGCATCGTTTTCGACGAAGCGCTGTGGCCACGCGCCATTGGCCTCGTTTCCGGCATGTGGGGCGTGGCCACACTTGTCGGCCCTGCCATCGGCGGTGTTTTTGCGGAGCTTGGCATCTGGCGTGCCGCCTTCTGGTCGCTCGCGCCGGTGATTGCTGTGTTCACCATCATGGCTATGACGGTGCTGCCGCGTGAATCCGGCTCCGCCGCCAGCAATGACCGGCTTGCCTGGCCACAGCTCATCCTTTTGACCGCTGCAGTCCTCGCCGTTTCTGCTGGAAGTATTTCATCCGAACTGGCGTTCAATGCCGGAGGCGTCGCGCTTGCCATTATTCTGCTGCTTCTCCTCGCAGCCGTGGAAAAGAAAGCCAGCAGGCGCATTCTGCCGAAAGGCTCGTTCAGCATCCAGAAACTCGGCGCGCTTTATCTGACCCTCGCCTTCCTCAGCGCATCCGTCACCAGTTCCGAAGTCTTCGTACCGCTGTTCTTTCAGGTGCTGCACAACCAGTCACCGCTTGTTGCGGGCTATCTGGCAGCCATCATGGGCGGCAGCTGGACACTTGGTTCCATCGGATCGTCAGGGGTTGCCGCCGGGCGCACCGACCGTGTCATTCTGGCCGCCCCCGTTATGGGCGTGGCGGGCATGGTTACGCTGGCCGTTCTCATTCCGGCTGGCAGCGAAGGACATTGGTACGATCTGCTGCCGATCTGTATCGCGCTGGCCGTCATCGGTTTTGGCGTTGGCCTGACATGGCCGCACCTGCTGACCCGCATTTTCAAGCGTGCCGACGCAGAGGATCAGAATCTGGCTTCCGCATCCGTGACCATGGTGCAGCTTTTCACGACCGCCCTTGGCGCAGCACTTGCAGGAATGGTTGCCAATATGGCTGGTCTCACCAATCCCGGCGGCTTTACCGGCACTGCACATGCCGCACTTTGGCTATTCTCCGGCTTTGCCATTCTGTCTGCACTGGCATTCGTGTCGGCACTCGCTCTGGTCCGCAGCGCGAGACAGCCGCAACCGGCATAGTGCTAAAAGGATGGTTAGGCGGTCGGCGCAATAACGTAAGCACAGCGCCGCGCACCGGCCAGAATATGTTCAGTGCGGTTTACAGAAACATCAGGGCCAAGCACGGCCCTGAACACCTGAAGCTCTGATCTGCAGAAGCCCTGACAGGCATCTGCAGCGGCGCAGATAGGACAATGATTTTCGATGAGCAGCCAGGAACCATCGTCCCGCTTTTCGGCATCAGCCATGTAGCCTTCGGCGGAACGAATGTCGGCAAGTTCCTTCACTCGCTGGTCGAGCGACAAATCCTTCAGCCGCGTTTGATATTGACGGCGCGTCTCGGTCTCGCGATGGGCGATCAGCGTGTCCAGCGCATCGTCACCAAGAATGGTACGCACCGAATGAAGAAGCTGAACCGTCAGATCAGCATGCGTATCGGGGAAACGTTTGTTACCGGCTTCGGTCAGATCCCAGAACAACGAAGGGCGGCCAACGCCTTGGGACACGGAATGTGAGGAAACAAGCCCTTCCTCTGCCAGACGCACGAGCTGTTGGCGAACGGCCTCACCTGTGGTTCCCAAATGTTCCCCGATGGTCGCGGCGGTTTGCGCTCCCCGCATCTTGAGCGAGAGCATGATCCTCTCCGCGGGAGAACGTGCTCCCAATTCATCGGTATTTAGAAAGTCATTCCTTGACATATGTGCCATTTTCTATTTAAAGAAGGATTATCTTGTTAAATAGGTGATCAGGCCTGTCGAAGCAAGATAATTCTGAATTTTCAATATTCAAACCGGCTTTCGTCAAAGCCAGAGTCCACACCGGGATAGATCCTCAGGATGCTGAACGGTGATTATGCTCAAGCGATCAGGAGTTTTAAAATGAGCTTCACTTTGCCACCACTTCCCTTTGCAACCAACGCACTTGAAGGCGTCGGAATGGGCACGGAAACGCTTGAGCTGCACCACGGCAAGCACCATCAGGCCTATGTGACGGCACTCAACGGTTTCGTGGAGAAAAATGACGCGCTCAAGGGCAAGTCGCTCGAAGAAATCGTCCTCTTCGCCAAGGATAAGGCTGATCTAGCTCCCGTGTTCAACAATGCCGGCCAGCATTGGAACCACGATCTGTTCTGGCAGAACCTGTCGGCAACCGGTGGTCGCCTGCCTGGCGCTCTGGAAAAGAAGATCGTCGAGGATTTCGGTAGCGTCGACCAGTTCAAGGAAGCCTTCAAGGCTGCGGCCGTCGGGCAGTTCGGCTCGGGCTGGGCATGGCTGGTTCTGGCCAATGACGGCAAGCTGAAGGTCACCAAGACGCCAAATGGCTCCAACCCGCTGGCAACAGGCGAAGGCAAGGCACTATTAGGGCTTGATGTCTGGGAGCATAGCTATTATCTCGATTTCCGTAATCGTCGGCCTGACTATGTAACGAATTTCCTCGACAAGCTGGCCAACTACGAATTCGCGGAAGCCACCCTGAAGGCAGCATGACGCGCTTACATTGATTGTGATCAAGGCGTTTTGCCCGCAGCGGATGCAGTCTCCACGGAGCTGCACGACTGCGGGCAAAATGCAGCAATGACCGATAGAAACCGAACCGACCAATCCATTCCATAGGCGCCGTCCTCCCAAGCGGTGCTGGAGCAAGACAGAGACAGTTCCGAAAATGAGCAGCAACTTCAATCAGGAAACCGTCACCGACATCCATCACTGGACCGACACGCTGTTTTCCTTCCGCACGACGCGCGACCCCGGTTTTCGCTTCCAGAGCGGCCAGTTCATCATGATGGGCCTGGAAGTGAACGGCAAGCCGCTCACACGCGCCTATTCGATTGCCTCGAGCCTTTACGAAGACGGTCTGGAATTCTTCTCGATCAAGGTGCCGAACGGTCCATTGACCTCAAAGCTCCAGCACCTGAAGGTGGGTGACCAGATCATCCTGTCCAAGAAGCCGGTCGGCACGCTGCTCTATGACAATCTGAAGCCCGGAAAAAATCTCTGGTTGCTTTCGACCGGCACCGGTCTCGCGCCATTCCTGTCGATCATCCGCGATCTGGAGGCCTATGAACGTTTCGAGAAGATTATTCTCGTTCATGGCGTACGTCAGGTGGCTGAGCTTGCCTATACGGACTTCATCGCCAATGAATTACCGCAGGATGAATTCCTCGGCGAAATGGTGAAGAACCAGCTCATCTACTATCCGACTGTCACACGTGAGCCTTACAAGAATCGTGGCCGTCTGACCGACCTCATTCGTTCGGGTCAGCTCTTTACCGATATTGGTCTGCCGGAATTCAACCACGATGACGACCGCATGATGCTCTGCGGCAGCCCGGAAATGCTGGCCGAAACCAAGCAGATTTTGGAAGAACGCGGCTTCAAGGAAGGCAGCCAGAGCGAAGCCGGACATTACGTCATCGAAAAGGCCTTTGTTGAAAAGTAAGCCCTGCCACAAGCGCTGAAAAATGAATAGAGGGAGGCGTCGGCCTCCCTTTTTCTTTAACTGTACTTATTAAGATCGCACCGCCTGCAGGAAAAACGTCTTCACACCGGCGACCATCTCGGCACGATCCATCATATCCGGGTTGGAGATGATCTCATCGACCGCACCGTGCAGCGCATTGAACAGAAGTACAGCCGTCAAACGCGTATCGGCGATTTTCCATACGCCTGCAGCATTACCGTCGGTCAACAATGCATCGAGCCGGACGATTGCCGGATTTTCCTGCTTCATGCGACGCATGGGCGGGTGAAAATCATGGAACACCATGTCGTGGAGTTTGTAGTTGTCGAGATAGCCGGCAATTCCGGTCTCGGCCCATGCAGCCAGTTTTCCCTGCCAGTCGTCGGCGGGAAGTAGACCCAGTTGGCGCTCCAATCGCTCGCAGAACCCATCGACAAATCGCTCCCGCAAGGCAAGCAGGATGTCGTCCTTGCTGCGAAAATGCAGATAGAACGTACCTTTGGCAACATCCGCCAGACGCACGATTTCATCCACGCTTGTCGCCGCGAAGCCCTTTTCGAGGAAGAGGGCTTCGGCTGCAGCCATCAGCTCGTCGCGACGTATTTCCGCTGGTTTGGTGCGGGGCTTGGGCTTGATGGCAGTGGAAGGCAAATCAATCTCCAAAACTTCAGGTCGCTGCCAATTTATCCCGGATCGCCGCCCTGTCAAAATCAAGCTGATTTGGTCGAATGACCCGATCTTCCAGCCAATGCAGCGCCGCATCGACATTGGAGAATGTGCCCGCGGGGACGCGAAACAGCTTTTCTGCATCCATGCGGCTTGCCTGTTCATAAACAGATTCCGGAACGATGTTCACCATGCCCAGCACCTGTTCGCGAATACGCTGCGCATTCTGCTGCAACCATTGTTTCACTTCCCGTGCCGAACCTTCGGGATGCGCAAGTGCGTCCTCGTCCAGAAAACGGCGGATCGTGATGAAGGGCTTTCCCTCGTCAAGCCACCGATTCCAGGCATCAAAGAATTCACGCGTTTCTTCCAAGGTCGATGCGCCCTTCGACAAGGTGACCACGTAAGGCCAATTTTCCGTATGGTGAAGCATCACGCTTCCCTCCTGCTCGATATCCATCAAACTTTCTGCGGCAATGCCGCTTTGAGCCGTGACGGCGATCCGGCAGCCGGCACGCACACAAGCAAGTTGCAGAACCACCGCACGACTCATGACTGACTATCAGTCAGTCATCGTGTGACATAAAAACATGAAATATTCAATCATGTTTTTGCATGTAGGATTCTTGCACGAGTATGGATGCAGTTTACGCCATGAATGAGCGAGACCTAACCCTTAGCGGTGGACTAGGTTTCACAGCGAAACACGTTTGGACATTGCCTATGTGGGAGATATTGCCCCTGTGTCCACACAAGACGTAAAGCCTCATCTATTCAGTTCAAAATCGAGCCCGATAT
Organism: Brucella lupini; assembly: GCF_002252535.1. NCBI lineage: Bacteria > Pseudomonadati > Pseudomonadota > Alphaproteobacteria > Hyphomicrobiales > Brucellaceae > Brucella > Brucella lupini. Next base: position 19,236 of record NZ_NNRN01000049.1, on the reverse strand, counting down.
CGAGATTTGGCGCGCTGTGCGTGGTCCAGCCGACCGAAATCAGATCAACCCCGCTGGCAGCAACCGCCGCCACCGTTTCCGGCGTGATGCCGCCCGAGGCTTCGGAAATGGCGCGACCGTCGATAATCGAGACCGCCTCGCGCAATTGCGCAGGCGACATATTGTCGAGCAATACAGCGTCCACACCAATGGCCATCGCCTCCTCGAGCTGTTGCAGCGTATCGACCTCGACCTCGATCTTGACCATGTGACCAGCACCGGCCTTGGCGCGTTCGATAGCCTCGCGCACACCGCCCGCGACTGCAATGTGATTATCCTTGATCAGCACCGCATCATAGAGCGCGAAACGATGGTTCATGCCGCCGCCTGCCCGGACTGCATATTTCTGCAAGGCACGCAGACCGGGCGTCGTCTTGCGCGTGCAGACGATGGAAGCCTTTGTGCCCTGAACCGCCTTGACCAGATTGGCCGTTGCCGTGGCAATGCCGGAGAGGTGACCAAGAAAATTAAGCGCGGTCCGCTCACCCGCCAGAATGGAGCGGGAGGAGCCGGAAACGCGGGCGACATCCGCCCCTTTTTCAAGAGACTGACCGTCCCGCGCCAGACGTTCGAATGTGACATCCGGATCGACCAGACGAAACGCCATTTCGGCCACGTCCAGCCCGGCGATGACGCCCGGCTGGCGCAGGCTGAACAGCATGGCCGAGCGGTGCTCTTCCGGCACCACCGCATTGCTGGTGATGTCGCCAGCAAGCCCCAGATCTTCCAGAAGTGCAGCGCGCACCAGCGGTTCGACGACGAGCGGAGACAAGCGCGGCAGGTTCATCATGCAGTCCTTGTAACAGGGTGAGGCGCGGCAATTTCACGAGCCAGTGCGAAAGCTGCCGAAAAAGTGAAAAAACTGCGGACTGGAGCCGCAATTTTGGCGGGATAGTCGGTGCGGGCATGACTGCCACGCGACTCGCGCCGTTCATATGCCGCAACCACAGCGACCAGCGCCACGGCTGCGACATCGTCGGTCTCCGCGAGGGGGAGAAGGGTGGTGATTGCAGAGCGCAAACCTTCTTCATCACGCAGCAGGCCAAGATGGCTGGAAACGATGCGCCGCACCGGTTCGGGATCGGCACTCTGTGGCAGGCTGAACGGCACGGGATGCCGCGCGTCGACGGCGTCTTCATTTGAGAGGGCGCGGGCGGCGCGCAGCCCCATGGCGGCAGCTTCAAGCAGCGAATTGCTGGCCAGCCGGTTGGCGCCGTGCAGGCCGGTGCAGGCCGCTTCGCCCACAGCCCACAGACCCGGCAGACTGCTGCGCCCGTCGGCGTCGGTCCTGATCCCGCCCATATGGTAATGCGTGGCCGGTCTGACCGGGATCAGATCACCGGACGGATCAATGCCATGCTGTTTGCAAAGCGCATCGATACCGGGAAACCGGGTTGCAAAACGCGCACCCAGAGCCGCGCGCGCATCCAGATAGACCTTGCGCCCTTGTGCAATCTCGCTGCCGATAGCGCGTGCGACCACATCACGGGGCGCAAGTTCGCGACCCGGAATATCGGCCATGAAGCGTTCACCGCGATCATTGACCAGATGCGCACCCTCCCCGCGCACCGCCTCGCTGACCAGCGGCAGACGCGGCGCAGACACGCCAAGCGCGGTCGGGTGGAACTGTACGAATTCCATATCGGCAAGCACAGCGCCAGCGCGGCCTGCCAGAGCGGCACCTTGGCCGAGATTGCCAAGCGGCGTGGTTGTTGCGTTATAAAGTCCGCCGATCCCGCCCGTCGCCAGCACCACGGCGGTTGCTGCAACCGGTCCGAGATTTTCAAGACAGGCACCGACGACACGACCATCCTGCTTGATCAAACGCAGGGCGCGGGTGTTTTCCAGAACAGTGATCGAAGGCGTTGCCAGAACCTTTGCGGTTAAAGCGCGCATGATGCCCGCCCCCGTCGAGTCGCCATCCACATGCACAATCCGATGACGGCTATGGGCAGCTTCCAGACCGAGTGAAAATACCCCGTCCGCCTTGCGGTCGAAGTGCACGCCATGCGCTTCCAGCGCAGCAATGACTTCCGCGCCTGCCGCTATGATTTCAGCAGCCACGCCCATGTCACACAGGCCGTCGCCAGCCGCAATCGTATCGGCCAGATGCAGCGCCGCGCTGTCATCAGCACCAACACTTGCAGCAATACCGCCTTGCGCCAGCATGCTGGAACCAGACAGGCCGAGGCTTCCCGCTGTCACCAGCAACACCGGCTGCGGAGATAGCGTCAGCGCCGTCATCAGACCGGCAAGACCGCTGCCAATGACGAGGACCGGGGTCGTAGTCATACCGCCAGCATCCGCTCGACGGCGCGGCGGGCAGGCTCCATCAGTGCTGCATCGACTGTCACTTCATGGCGATTGTTTTCCAGCGCATCGCGAATATTGGCAAGCGTGATCCGCTTCATATGCGGGCAGAGATTGCACGGGCGGATGAACTCAACATCCGGGTGATCGACAGCAACATTGTCGCTCATCGAGCATTCGGTCAAAAGCACGACACGCTGCGGCTTTTTCTCGCCGACATAATCCGACATGACCGCCGTGGACCCGGCGAAATCGGCAGCTTCCACCACGTCCGGCGGGCATTCGGGATGGGCCAGAACCACCACACCGGGGTGGCTCTCACGCAATTCGCGAATATCGTCAGGGGTGAAGCGTTCATGCACCTCACAATGGCCATGCCAGGCGAGAATTTCGACATCGGTTTCGCGCGCCACATTCTGCGCCAGAAACTCATCGGGGATCATCAGCACGCGCGGCACGCCGAGCGACTCCACCACTTTTTTGGCATTGCCGGAGGTGCAGCAAATATCGGATGCCGCCTTAACGGCAGCAGATGTATTGACATAGGTGATGATCGGCACGCCGGGATGCGCTTCGCGCAGCAACGCCACATCTTCCGGTGTGATGCTGTCGGCCAGTGAACAGCCCGCAGCCATATCCGGGATCAGCACTGTCTTGCCTGGATTGAGCAGCTTGGCCGTCTCGGCCATGAAATGTACGCCCGCGAGCACGATCACATCGGCATCGACCTCCGCAGCCTTGCGCGCCAGCGCCAGACTGTCGCCGACAATATCGGCCACGCAGTGGAAGATTTCCGGTGTCTGGTAATTATGCGCAAGGATAACCGCATTGCGCTTTTTCTTCAGTTCGAGGATCGCCGCAACGTCATCCTCGAAGCCCAGCCACTCCGCCTTCGGCAGGACTTTGGCCACGCGATCATAGAGTTGCGAGACGGAAACATGATCGTTCATGGGTGATCTCCCGAGTGCATCCATTATACTCAACTTGAGTATTTCATGTTTGCGAAGTTATACTCGATTCGAGCATATTGTCAATCGCGAGAGATTGGCAGCTTGGCACCAGCCAGATGGCGCTCGGAAAGGGCGCGTTCCTCGACAATCGAGTAGCGGAAACGGAACAGTTTTGCCGGGCGACCGCCGGTTTCGCTGTCGCTTTCGCCGGTTTCCTCGACGAGATCCTGCTGTTCGATCAGGCGGCGGAAATTCTGCTTGTGCAGGCGCAAGCCGGCCAACGCCTCGACGGTGCGCTGCAATTGCAAAAGCGTAAAACTGTCGGGCATCAACTCGAACACCACCGGGCGGTATTTGATCTTGGCACGCAGTCGCGCAATTGCCGTGGCAAGGATACGGCGATGATCGGCAAACATGGAGCGGCCGTTCTCGTCTTCCTTCATTCCGGCCTCGGCCACCAGACCAGCTTCGAACAGCAGCTCATAACGTTGCAGTACAAGGTCTTCGTTCCAGCGCCCGCTCCACTCTCCGCTCTCAAAGCCGAAGGTGAAAGCGATGCGCCGCATGCGCTGCGCTGTCAGCTCCGGCGTTTCGGCCCGATAGGCCCAGACAAGCAGCGCATTGTTGAGATGCTCCATGATAGCCGGTTCGCCCTGACGGTGATCTTCCCACGGCAGATAATCATACCAGCCGCGCCAGCCCGCCTGCCCCGCCGCCGCATCGCTTTCCCGCACAAGACCGAGATAGCTGATCGAGATGATGCGCTCACCCTGCGCATGGCGGTCACGGTCGGCAAAAGTATAAAGCTGCTCCAGATAACCGACCGGATGTGCGGTTTCCGACTGCACCCAGGCGCGCAGACCCGATTGCAGAGAACGATGCTCGCTTTCGAACGGACCCGACGGTAAAGCTTGTCCCTGCCGCACAGTCATGACGCGCGGCTGTTCGCTGGTCACAGCCGTCAGCACGGCAATCAGTTCGGTATGGGCAATATCGTCGGTCACGGCAACTCCGGAAAACAGTTCCGACATTGAACGCGATTGACGAATAAATACAAGGCGCTACCGCCATACGGCACAGGTTTTGCTATTCAGCCCTTGGGTTTCGCGCCGAAAACATGCTCCGGCCCCGGAAATGCACGCGCCTGCACCTCTTCGGCATAGGCTTTGGCTGCATCGGAAATCTGCGGCGCCAATTGCGCAAAACGCTTCACGAAACGCGGCGTGAAATCCTGAAACAGCCCCAGCATGTCGTCTGAAACCAGTATTTGTCCATCACAGGCAGCCGAAGCCCCAATGCCGACCGTCGGAATGGCGAGCGATGCGGTGATCTCGCGCGCCAGCGGTTCCACGGTGCCTTCAATAACCAGCGCGAAAGCACCGGCATCGGCAATGGCCTGTGCATCGCGGCGAATCCGGTCGGCTTCCTCGTCGCCGCGTCCGAGCGAGCGGAAGCCGCCGACCGTGTTAACCTGTTGTGGCATCAGCCCGACATGACCGAATACCGGAATGCCCCGCTTGACGAGGAATGCGACCGTTTCGGCCATTTCCTCGCCGCCTTCGAGCTTGACGCCGTCGCAGCCGGTTTCCTGCATCACACGAGCCGCATTGCGGAACGCCTGTTCCTTTGATTCCTGATAGGAACCGAACGGCATGTCGACGATGACGCAGGCCGTCTCGGCCCCGCGCATCACCGCCTGCCCATGGACGATCATCATGTCGAGCGTCACCGCCAGCGTCGAATCCATGCCGTAAAGCACCATGCCGAGAGAGTCGCCGACAAGCAGCAGATCGCAATGCGGATCGAGCAGACGCGCAATCGGCGTTGTATAGGCGGTGAGGCTGACAATCGGGCGCTCGCCCTTGAGGGCCGAAATGGCCTTCGGCGTCAGTCGCTTCTGTTTAACGGATGCGCTCATCTCAGGCCGCCTGTTCCTGCGCGACATGCGCGATCACGCGATTATCGAGGAGCCGCGTCGTGCCGAGCCGCACGAACAGCGCGACGAGCACCGGACGCCCCTGCACTGCCGTCAGGCGTTCCAACGTTTCGGGGTCACGCAGCGCCACCACTTCCGGCGTCGCCAGCGGTTCCGTGGCAATGAAAGTGCGAATTGCCGCTTCCAGCGCATCGGGATCATCCACGCCGGACCGATAAAGTCGCTCGGCCTCATCGAGTGCCTTCGGTACGATGATGGCGGCGGCGCGCTGCTCCGGCGACAGATAGACATTGCGGGACGAACAGGCGAGCCCGTCTTCCTCGCGCACCGTTTCAACACCGACAACGCGCACCGGAATAGCCATGTCCTCCACCATGCGGCGGATGATGACGAGTTGCTGAAAATCCTTTTCGCCGAAATAGGCGGCGTCCGCGCCGACGATGTTGAAAAGCTTGTTCACCACCGTTGCGACACCGGCGAAATGACCGGGACGTGCCTCGCCTTCCATCTGGTTGCCGAGGGTTGGCACATCCACCACCGTCTGCATCGGCTGCGGATACATGTCGCTGACCGCTGGCGCGAAAAGATAATCGACATCCGCTCTGTGCAACAGAGCCGCATCCCGTTCCAGATCGCGCGGATATTTGTCGAGGTCTTCATTCGCGCCGAATTGCAACGGATTGACGAAGATGGACACGACAGTCACGTCATTTTCCGCTCTGGAGCGGTGAACCAGTTCTAGATGGCCTTTATGGAGGTAGCCCATGGTCGGCACGAAGCCGATGCGTTTTCCCGCCCGCCTTGCTGGTGCCAAAACCTGACGCAATTCCTCAATGGTGCGGATGATCTGCATGAGGTCCTCCTCGCGGCCCGAATTTGTTGGCCGCGAGTCCTACAGCGTCAGCTCAAATATGACAACTGCAGAGGAAAGAACGCTGTCGGCATACTTTACTGCGTGGGGGTAGTTACCGCGCCAACCGTATTGCCGACAGCACGACCGAAACGGTCAATCTGCTCGTCATAGGTTTTGCGCGTGTTCGGATCGAACACGGCAATCGGCGCCGTCACCACCAGCGAGGCAGCCGTGCCGACACCCTGTGCCGTGCCCATCGCCACCGCCCCCAGACGATCACCGAGGCCAACCTGCGAATCCGTGATGGTCTGGCCTGCGACAAGGCGCTGACCGATCAGCTGCACGACTTCCGGACTTGCAGCAAACTTGCCATGGTTGAGACGGTCACCCGCCTTCAACTGCGTCAGGTCGATAACGGTGATGCCTGCTTTTTCCAGCTCGGAGCGATAAGGCTCGATTGACGGATCGATCTGGCCGAGACGGTCGATATTGCCCGAAATGCGCCGTGACAATGCAAGCGCCTTGTCATCCCGCGACGTAAACAACGTGAAGCGCGGATGCTGCTTGCCCATGGCAAGGAACTGCTTCGAGAACACATCAACGTCGAGATCGGGCGATGCCAGAATGACATCCGTTATCTTGGCATTGACGCGACCGTCGCGGATCGCCATCTGGCGCAGAGCCTCGACCGTCAGCCAGCTGCCCATCGAATGGGCCATGACAGTGATATCCTTGACCTCTGGCTCGCGTGCGATGGCGCGCAAGATCTGTTCCAGCGCATCGCGGGAATAATTGGTACTTTCCTTGTCGTAGTTGTAGTCGAAAACACTGGCGCGCGATGGCCAGGTGAAAATCACCGGTGCAACGTCGGCTCCCGAATCGTGCACGATCTGCGCAAAGCGATAGACGGAATCCTCAAACGTATTGTTGAAGCCGTGCACGAACACCATTACGCGGCGGCTTTTAGTCAGATGCGGGCGGACCCAGCCTGCCATTTCCACATCGGTCTTGACCGGTGTCACGCTGACGGTGGTGAAATCCTTCTGCGGATTGGGCGGCAGCTTCTTGGGCCACTGCACTTCACCCGCCTTGCGGTTCTTTTCCGGCGGAATGGACACAACGATCTCGTTGAGCGACACAAGCTTGTCGCGTTCGCCGGAGAAAAGAATGCCGGGATTATCAGACGGACGGCGCGTGGTGGCAACGACAAGATTCACCTTCGTCGTACCGGGCGAAGCGACATCGCCGACCGGGATAAGCACGCCTTCAGGCCGGCTGGCGCAACCGGCAAGCACAGACAGAAGAACAAGCAACGCAGGGGCAGTCCGAGAAAAAACGCGCCGCAAAACCAAACTCCCTCAACGCTACGCCAGCAGGTCTCTTATACGAGGGCGCTGAGATGCTGACGCATCACGCCCTGAAAATGCTCAATCGCCGCACAGGCTTAACCAAAACTCGATGGGTCAAACTCATCTAGTTTTGGTATTACACCCGAACTTTGAGGGTTAATATATTCTTTACCTGAAACCTTCTGCCAAGCCCCAATTATCCACCGTTGTCGGAACGCAAGGCGATTGCGGCTTATGGGTTACACACTGTTCAACAGGTGATACTTTCCTCACGATCAGCCCAGACCGATATATCCCCCAACAGCAACTCCGTTTCTGAAGGAGGCACATTATGGCATTGGAACTGACAGGGCTGCACCATCTGACAGCCATTACCGCCGATGCGCCCGGCAACCGGCGCTTCTATACCGACACGCTCGGGCTTCGGCTCGTCAAGAAAACCGTCAATCAGGACGACACCAGCGCCTACCATCTGTTCTACGCAGACGGGCTGGCTTCGCCCGGCACGGACATCACCTTTTTCGACTGGCCGGTACAGCGCGAACAGCGCGGCACCAACAGCGTCGCCCGCACTGGTTTGCGTGTGAACGGTGTCGAAAGTCTCGATTGGTGGCGAAAGCACCTGAACGATAAAGGCGTCCAGACGGGCGATATTTTCGAGGTCGCGGGACGGGCTGTTCTCGACATCGAAGACCCGGAAGGGCAGCGCTTGCGCCTGACCGATGATGGCGGCGCGGGTGAGGCACATAGCTGGGACCGGAGTCCCGTGCCTGCGGAAAGGCAGATCAGAGGTCTCGGACCGATTACGCTTAGCGTTCCCGAACTGGCACCGACCCAGATCATTCTGGAAAAGGTCATGAACATGCGCCAGACCGGCGATTACGCTTCGCCTGACGGCGAAGGCCACGTCCATGTCTTCTCCATGGGGCCGGGCGGTGCTGCCGCCGAACTGCATGTCGCGGTACAGCCGAACCTGCCGACCGCATGGCAGGGTGCGGGCGCCGTGCACCATGTGGCCTTCCGCACGCCGGATCAGGAAAGCATGCAGGAATGGGTCGACCGTCTGAGGTCCGTGCGCATGCCGTCAAGCGGCGAAGTGGAACGTTACTACTTCCGCTCGCTCTACTTCCGCGAGCCGAACGGTATCCTGTTCGAAATCGCTACCGATGGTCCGGGTTTCGCTGTTGATGAACCACTTGAAAGCCTTGGCGAGAGCCTGTCGCTTCCACCTTTCCTCGAAAGAAAGCGCGAAGCCATCGAGCGTAACCTGAAGCCCCTCGATTAATATAGTAAAAGGGCTGCGGAATTCTCCGCAGCCCTTATTATTTATATCTTGTCCCGAAGCCAGTCGCTTACAATGAGGATATCTTCATCGATGAGTGCATGCCCTGCTTCGACCGTGCTGATGGTAAGCGCCGCCCCGTCGTCTCTCAGGACTTTTTCCAGCGTTCCGGTCTCATCACCGAACGGATCGGAAGCACCATTCATCAAAAGCACTGAAGCGTCCAACAAATCAGCGCCATCGGGCTGCTCCTCCAGAACCTCCTGACCGCGTAGAAGAACCGCCGTGCGAACCACATGCGGATGCAGGCGTATGAAAGCCGCCAGCAAATTTGCGCCGTTGGAGTTCCCGATAAAGGCTGTCCGATTCAAATCGATACCATAAGCGGCGGCGGCACCTTCAACGAAAGCCTCGAATGCCTGCGCTTCAAACTGAATATCGGCCTGATCGAATTTTTTCAGATCGAAGCGGCGGAACCAGCGCTGGATACCCTCTTCCGTGCTGCGTCCCCGTACCCCCAGAAGGGTCGCGCGCGGCGCAGCCTTCCGGGCGAACGGCATCAGGTCGTTTTCGTTTCCACCAGTGCCATGCAAAAGCACCAGTGTACTGCCATCCGGGTCTTCCGGCTGGTGTATCCGATGAACGAAAGGCAGATCACGATAGATGACGCGCTCTTCGCCCGGCAGAGCGAATTGCGGCATTCGCGCCCGGATGGCATCGGCCTTTTCTTCATTACCGGGCGGTACGAACAGGAACTGACCCAGTTTCTCGACCGGCTCGTCTATTGCAAAGCCTGGTGCGTCGGTTGCAAATTCGAACAGCGTTCCACCCGGTTCGCGAACATAGAGCGACGTGAAATATTTGCGGTCGTGCACATTGACGGCGCTGGAATTAAGCTTGGAAAGCTCCTTCTCCGCCTTTTCCACGTCGCCAGTATCGGCAGCACGAAAAGCGACATGATCGGCAATGCCCGTGCCGGGGATGCCCGGCCAGAAGCCGCCGGCGTCACGCACATCGATGACGTCGCCGGAATCCGACAGAAGACGCTCTATCGTGCCTTCTTTCGCCGAAGGCCTGAAACCGAAATAACGTTCGATGAAACCTGCCGTCTGTTCCGGTGCTTCGGACAGAATAGTCGCGGCACGCAAACGCCTGACGGCGAAAGCTGGCGGAATGCCTTCGCTTTCCCAAGCATCATTGGCGGCAAGATCGCAGCCGACAAGCTTGACGATCACACCGTCGGGATCGCGCAGGCGCAGAACAGGTTCGCCAAACTCCTGAACCGGTCCTTCGGAAGGCACATGATAACGCAAGGCGCGTTCGAGCCAGAAACCGATGGCCGTGCGATCGATGGCAAGCGCGATTTCGCTGACCTGACCGTGGCCAACACGCCCCTTGGCACCATCTTCCCAGACCAGAAACGTAATCAACGATCCGGGCGTGCCCGAGCGGTCGCCATAGAACAGATGCAGCTGCTCGGCATCCTCGAACCCGCCTGTTTGCTTGACGATACGCAGCCCCAGAAAGCCGGCATAGAAATCGACATTCGTCTGCACTTTTCGGGTGATGAGGGTGATGTGGTGGATGCCGCTTGTCATGGACACTGTCTCCCCGATTCAAAACTTGAATCAGAGATAGAGCAGATGCTGCAGCTTGCCTATGGGGCTATGCAGTTACGCATTGTCAACGCACGGAGATGAAAGCGAAGCAGGATTGCGGGGAGCAAAAAAGAAAAAGGCCGCGCGGGAGGAGGATGCGCGGCCTGATCTTGAATACGGCTTGGGAGGAGGAGTGCCGCATTCCTTATCGAGTTCTGGGAGGAGGAGTGAACTCGATGAAGAGATATTTACCCGCCCCCCTTCCCTGCAGCAACGGTCATTAATGCATATCAGTTATGCAAAGACGTTGATGCTCAAGAAAAAGGCAGATTCGCTAATACAGAAAACGCCCGGAAACCGGGCGTTTTTAAAGAATTGTCTGTAAAACTAGGCTCTTACAAAAAGTGGGCAATCAGGGGAGCAGCAAGCACATTCACGAGACCAACAAGCACCATGACCAGCCCGGCAATCGAACCTTCTTCGCTGCCGATCTGGTGAGCCTTGGCCACACCGGCTCCGTGCGCCCCCATACCGAAAAGGGCTCCGCGTGCCAGCGCGGAGCGGATCGGCAGCCAGTTGAGCATGACTTCACCGAGAGCTGCACCGAACACACCTGTCAGCACCACAAAGATCGCAGTCAGGTCAGGCGTGCCGCCAATATCGCCCGAGACGGTCATCGCAAACGGTGTGCTCATTGAACGTGGCATCAGGCTGAGGCTGATTGCTTCGTTGAGGCCCAGCAGATGCGCCAGGCCCCATGCGGAAGCCATGGCAGACGAACTTCCGACGACCACACCGGCCAGAAGCACCGGCCAATAGCGGCGGATCGTTGCGCGCTGCTGGTAAATCGGGACCGCAAAAGCAACCGTTGCAGGTCCAAGCAGCGCAACCAGCCAGTGGGTAGCACCGAAATAGCCGCGATAGTTCTGATTGAGCCCAATGACCAGCGCTATCAGCAACAATGGCGTAACAACGAGCGGCGTCAACCACCACATGGGAAAGCGGCGATAGACGCGCTTGGCAGCAAGATAAAGCAGGATTGTCGCGGCAGACCAGAAAAGCGTCGCAACAAGTGGATCACTTAGCGACATAACGCAGGCTCCAGCGGTAGCAGAGATCAACCGTCAGTGCGGTGACACTCATGACCGTCAACGTGCCGAGCAAAATCACAGCCATGATTTTCAGACCGAGCAGACCGAGCAGTTCCTTATGCTCGAGAATTGCGAGCACTGCGGGAACGAAGAAGAGCAACATTTCTGCCAGAAACCATTCTGCGCCGCGCTTCATGCTGAACAGGCTAACACGACCGCTCAGGAGCAGCACCAGCACCAGCGCCATACCGACAATGCCACCCGGCAGAGGCAGACCGACGAGGCGGACGAAAAGCTCACCCGCCAGCCAGAAACCGACCAGCGTCGCAATCTGCATCAGACGGCTGTGATGCAGTGCGTAACGAAACCGGATCAAAAGGCTGTGGGCGTTCATGTGCTTTTCCAATGGGGACTGATGCATTTTCATGGGTGAATATAGGCCTTCTGGCGATATTCTAGAAATGAATTGATTTCATTGCAGCTATTCCGTAATAGAATGGCTCATGAACTTGCGCAGCTTCCAGGCCTTTGTCGAAGTGGTGCGGCAAGGCGGTTTTTCCGCCGCCGCAAAAACCATCAATGCGACCCAGTCAACCGTCAGCAAGGCGGTCAGACAGCTTGAAGACGAATTGGGGCTGGTTCTGCTGGATCGTGAAATCTCTCCCTCCCGCCTCACGACAGCAGGTGAGATTGTCTTTCGTCGCGCGGTCGCCATGCTGGCGGAAAAAGACGACATGCTGGCCGAGCTGGGTGAGCTCCGCGGCCTCAAGCGCGGCCTGCTGAAACTCGGCCTGCCGCCCATCGGGTCCAGCGTGCTTTTCGCTCCCGTCTTTGCGGCCTATACGAAGCTTTATCCGGAGATCGACATTCAGCTGGTCGAGCACGGCAGCCGGAGGTTGGAGGAATTGCTGCTTGCCGGAGATGTGGAACTTGCGGCTTCGCTTCTGCCGGTTGAAGACAGCTTCGAGTGGCAGGATGTGCGATGCGAACCGGTTGTGGCGCTTCTCCCGACCGATCATGCGCTTGCACGCGGTGACGGCGTTTCGCTGCAGGACATTGCCAGCCTGCCGTTCATTCTTTTCGAGAGCGGCTTTGCCCTTAACCACATTATCCTTGATGCATGTCGTTCGCATGGATTCTCTCCAAACGTTGCGGTCCGCTCCAGTCAGATTGACTTCATCGTCGAGCTCGTAGCGGCAGGCATGGGCATCGGCTTTCTACCAAAAATGATCGCGGAACAGCGGCATCATCCCGGCGTGCTCATCCACAGGATCAAAGGCGCCGATGTGAACTGGAATCTGGCGCTGATCTGGCGAAAAGGCGCATTCCTGTCTCATGCCGCTCGTGCCTGGCTCGAACTGAGCAAGGCCGGAACCGGCACCGCATCATCTTGAAACGCCCGCCATATCGCCTATCTCAAATAGATATACCGACTGGATAAGTGCCCTTGGCACCTCTTCAGCCATAGGCCCGTGTGTAGAACATTGCTCTACCCACCCGTTTCAAAGCGCATGACGCCTGAAACCGCCGACGGATTTCTGCTCAGCGCTTCATCAGAAGGAGGCTATGATGGAAGGTCAGGTTATATTCTATAAGGACGACAGGATTCTCTACCGGCACCATATTGATGTGCAGGAAGACGATTATTCAAAGGGCGTCAACGACGCGCTCATTGCCTTTCAGCGCAATTATGCAGGCTTCGACCTCGCAGGCGACAACATTCACATCCGCTTCAAGAAGCCGGGTGACGTGTAGGTTTTGGAAGATTTTGCGGATCGAAACAGGCCGGTTCCCGAAACAGGGAAACGGCCTTGGTCCGCTGGTTCAAGCAAAAGCGGCTTCGCGGGCGACGCGATGAATATCGGTGCGTGAAAGGCCGAGATCGGAAAGCTCGCGATCCGTGCAGCCACTAAGTTCGCGAATATTTTCGCGATACTGCATCCAGCGATGGAAATGGGTGCGAAGATTCATGGTGGTATCCCCTTTTTTTATCTTCCTCCCGATAGTGAGCTTCCGCCTTTCTCTGTCTTTTGAGAAGTGCATATCCTGCATGGCTGCTGTGATTGCAGCGAAATCCTAGCATTTCACCCGGATTTCCCAACAACAAAGGAAATTGCCTCCTATTGTTGTAATCATTATGTAGTTCTAATTTAGATATACCTACTGTTTCGACACAGGCACCGGTTCATTCTAATTAGAGTTGGAGTGCATGAAAAAGACATTGATCATCGTCGGCAATGCGCCTTTGCCGCGCGATCTTTCTGCCGAAGTGGATGCTGCCGATTTTGTGGTCCGTTTCAATGAGCCCAAAAAGTCCATCGGCATGAGCGGCACCCGGACAGATCTCCTGATGCTGGCAACCTCAAGCAAGCCGATGCAGCGGCGGCTACGCGATCCGGGCTTCGTGCAGACACCGACTTTCAAGGCGGCCAAGGAAGTGATGCTTGCCTATCATCCAAGCATCATCCGCAAATATCACCCTGGTCCGAATTTCCTCTCCCGTCTCAAGGGAAGGCGTGGCGACTGGACTATGCAGACCATCGAAGTTGTCGGCTCTGCTGGCAAGGAAATCCGGATCATGCCGCCCCAATTTTATCTGGCCGGGTGCAAAGAGCTGGGTGTAACCGACGAGAATATAAGCAAAGCCTTTCCAAGCACTGGCTTTTTTGGCATCTGGTACATGCTCGGAAAATGTCCGGAGGAAAGCTGGGACGTGAAAATCTGCGGTTTCACCTGGGAAGGCTGGAAACGCCATACCTGGGGAGATGAGCGCAGTTGGGTTGAGCAGAAGGTCAAATCCGGACGCATCAGCCTCATCCAGTGACCCAGCGCCATCACTATAATTTCCGGCGGAAAACGTGGGGAACGATCACGACACAATCTCTTTAGAGGAGCCTATGAATGAGTGAACCGTTACGCATTTTCATCGGATGGGATTCTCGCGAGCCCATCGCATATGAAGTCGCCAAAGCATCCGCATTGAAGCATTCCTCTATTCCGCTGGAGATCGTGCCGATCAAGTTGCAGGACCTGGTCGATCGAGGGGTCTACACGCGGGAAGTCGATCCACTGGCATCGACAGAGTTTACCTATTCGCGGTTTTTCACGCCATGGCTTGCGGGCTACAAGGGGTGGGCGCTTTTCTGCGATTGTGACTTTCTTTTTCTGGGCGATATTGCTGGCCTCCAAGCTTACAATGACCCTTCAAAAGCCGTTTATTGCGTTCAGCACGATTATCAGCCCAAGGATAGTGTGAAGATGGATGGCAAGGTGCAGACCAGCTATCCACGCAAGAACTGGTCGTCCTGTATGCTGTTCAACTGCGAGCATCCGTCGACACGCCAGTTGACGCCGGAGCTGATCAACAGCGAAACCGGCGCTTACCTGCACCGCATGCAATGGGCTGCCGATGATGAAATTGGCGCTCTGCCGACGGATTACAACTGGCTGGAAGGCTGGAACGAGAAGCCGGAAACCGGCCTGCCGAAAGTGGTGCATTACACACGCGGCGGCCCGTGGTTCAAGGATTGGCAGAATGTCGACTACGCCGATTTGTGGCGAGCGGAAGCCGATAGTGTTGAGCCGGGCTGGAAGCCGGTCTGATCTGCAAAATACCTTGAGCTTTCTGTATGCTGCAAGGTAGATAAGGACCATGAACGAAACGCGTCCTGACATCACTGCGAATGACGGCCCCCAAAGGGCCGTCAAGGCTTTCATCATCCATCTGGAGCGCGCCACCGACCGGCGGCCGCAAGTCGAAGAACTCATTCGAAAGCTGCCGGTAGAGACGGACGTGGTGAACGCCATCGACGGGCGCACGCTCGATGCGCAAACGATCAGCCGTGTTTATCGGCGATCGGCACACAAGCCGCGCTATCCATTCCAGCTCAGCACCAACGAAATCGCGTGCTTTCTTTCGCACCGGAAGGCCTGGCAGGCGATTGTCGATCAGGAACTGGATGCAGGTCTCGTGCTAGAAGACGATGTGGAACTGACACCGGAATTTGCCGCTGCCTATTCCGCTGCGTGCCAGATTCTCAAGGCCGATAGCTTCATCCGCTTTCCGTTTCGCGAGCGTGAAAGCGGGCGCGTAGTGCTGAACACCGAAACACTGCGGATCATCGAACCTGTACCGGTCGGCCTTGGCATGGTGGCACAGCTTGTCGGGCGGGAAGCCGCGCAGCGCTTGCTCTCTGCAACCGAAGTGTTCGACCGTCCGGTCGATACCACGGCACAAATGAACTGGGTTACGGGACTCAAACCGCTATCCGTCCTTCCGGGCGGAGTGAAAGAAATCTCGGTACAGCTTGGCGGCAGCACGATCCAGAAATCGCGTTCCTTGCCCGACAAGCTGAAGCGTGAAATCTTGCGCCCGCTTTATCGCTGGAAGATAAAATCGCGCTCGCGCGCAGCTATCTGAGGTTTCCCGTGCCTGTTCCGATTTTCCTGTATCATCAGATTGACGTGCCACCGCAACACCGCACGCCCTATCGCAGTATGATCGTGCACCCGGATCGCTTTCGCCAGCAGATGGCCTGGCTGAAACGGCTGGGTTATCGCGGCCTGTCGGTGAGGGACGCAATTCCTTACATTTACGGCGGGAAACAGGGCAAAGTCGCCGTCATCACGTTTGACGACGGTTTCGAGAATGTGTTCCGTAATGCCCTGCCCGTGCTGCAGGAGTTTGGCTTCACCGCCACGAACTATTTCGTGGCCAACCAGATCGGCGGCTTCAATCTCTGGGACCAGAAGATTGGCGTTGCCCGCGCCAACTGCATGAGCGTTTCCGAATTGCGCGAATGGGCAGATCTTGGTCATGAAGTCGGTTCCCATACGCTCGACCATGTCCTCCTGCCGGAAATAAGCGAACAGGAAGCCATCACGCAAATCCAGCAATCACGCATGAAGATTGAAGACCTGCTCGGTCGTGAGGTCACGTCTTTCGCCTATCCTTACGGCGGAGAAAACGCAGTGACACGCAAGATCGTCGAAGCGGCAGGCTATACAAACGCGACGACGACGGAAAAACGCCGCGCACGGTCAAATGATGATCCGTTCGGCATTCCGCGTCTTACAATCAGGCGCAATGATATATTGCTGCAATTCCTGCGGAAAACGTTCACGCGCTAAGTCGGCTCCTCGGCTTGGCTCCACGCTCTATGTCGTGCAAATCAGCCATGAAGCCGCGCCTCACGAGACAATCCGGGCCTGTGTACTGGACCGAACCTTCATAGACGAGCGAAAGATCGTCTGAAAAACGCTCGTTCTCGACGATTGCGCGGTAGTGCTCTGCACCGCCAGCATGGCTCTTTTCGGAGGCAATACGTTTGAACTCGCCGACCGAAAGCGAAGAAAAGCGGTAATGGAGAAGAGCACCGGTTGCCGGAAGAAAATTCCGGAAACATGGACCCGGCCCATGAATGCTGCCCCGGCGATAATCCGTCTTTTCATCGACCCAAATCAGCGGAAATTTTGAAAGTCGCATGCTGCGTCCGAACAGGCGCAAACGCGGTCCACCACGCACCGCTACCCCGAACTTCTCCCATGTCGCCGTGTAGCCGTCGCCGTCGAAATGCGATGAAACCTCGAACGGATATTTCGTCCCGTCATCGACGAAGACTCCTTCACGCAGCAGACCGCCGGGATACATGTCGATCATCGGTGCCAGACACCGACGAATTCCATTCCCCTCCAGCTCCTCGATAAAAGAGCGGATATCCCGTTGCTCCATTCTCGGAAATACGAAGAACTCGTCAGCATCAACCGACAAATACCAGCGCCCGCGTCCGTAGAGATTGAACAGGGCATCGCGCCAGGCACGTCCGCGGTCAGCCTGTGCGTAGCCAACGTCCGAGGTGAACAAATCCACATCAGGAGCACTGGACAAGATTTCAGTCGTTCCGTCGTCCGATCGGTCATCTACAACGATGAAACGCGTAACACCCATCTCGCGATAATAGCGCAGAAACGACTTCATATAGGGCGCAGCATTGCGAACCACGCAAACAAGCGGCAGATCGCCTGGCCGTAAAGCCTCGAAGCTTCCGGATGCAGCAATCAGATTTGCCGATTTTTTTCGATGCGGAACCGAAAGCTGCACGTGCCTCCAACGCAAGCGCAGATGTCGCATCGGTGAGGCGCGCCAATAGGCAGTCCAGTCGCCGGTCGCCGAGGCTGGATAGTTCATCACCGTTCGCGTTGGTTTCATAAAGGTGCCAGGTTTTCAATGAAGGTCACAAAAAGCTGGTATTTTGTTGCGCTTCATTCAAGCAACTCTTTGTTGAAGCCGATCACTCTGTAACAGCCCCCGACACGCTTCGTGATGAAAACTTCGTCGCCGGTATTTTGATCGTCGAGCCGATTTGCTTGATTTCAATCAATGCTGCTTCACACAAACGTGGCAAATTGCCCATCAATGCGCCATGGACGGCAAGTGCCAAAAGCGCTAGTTAGTGCACAGACTA
The DNA here is from genome assembly GCF_002252535.1 of Brucella lupini. Classification (NCBI taxonomy): domain Bacteria; kingdom Pseudomonadati; phylum Pseudomonadota; class Alphaproteobacteria; order Hyphomicrobiales; family Brucellaceae; genus Brucella; species Brucella lupini. The sequence continues at coordinate 1,364 of NZ_NNRN01000049.1, read as the reverse complement.
AGGAGCGCATTATGGACTATCGCCGTTTTTTCGAAGAAGCGATCGACCAGTTGCACGCCGAGAAGCGTTACCGCGTTTTTGCCGATCTTGAACGTATTGTCGGACGTTTCCCCCGAGCTATCTGGCGCAACAATGGCACTGCCCGTGAAATCACCGTCTGGTGTTCCAATGATTATCTTGGCATGGGACACCACGCCGACGTAATCAAGGCAATGTGCGATACAGCTGGCAATGCTGGCTCAGGTTCCGGCGGCACGCGCAATATTTCCGGCAATAACCATCCGCTCGTTGAACTCGAAACCGAACTCGCCGATTTGCATGGCAAGGAAGCTGGTCTCGTTTTCACGTCGGGCTTCGTTTCCAATGAAGCTTCGATTTCCACGATTGCACGGCTGCTGCCGAACTGCCTCATCCTCTCCGACGAACTGAACCATGCCTCGATGATCGAAGGCGTGCGTCGTTCAGGCGCGGAAAAGAAGATTTTCCGTCACAATGACGTCGAGCATCTGGAACAGCTTTTGAAGGCCGCCGATCCGGCGCGCGCCAAGCTGATCGTGTTCGAATCCGTCTATTCGATGGATGGCGATATCGCGCCGATCGAGAAGATCGCCGACCTCGCCGACAAATATAATGCCATGACCTATATCGACGAAGTTCATGCTGTTGGCATGTACGGCGCGCGCGGCGGCGGCATTACCGAACGCGACGGTCTGGCACATCGCATCGATATTATCGAGGGCACGCTTGCCAAGGCTTTTGGCGCTCTCGGCGGTTATATTACCGGTTCGCGCGCGATTGTTGACGCCGTACGCTCCTATGCACCGGGCTTCATCTTTACGACCTCCTTGCCACCAGCAGTTGCCGCATCTGCGACGGCCGCCATCCGGCATTTGAAGAATTCGCAGGTGGAGCGTAACGGTCAGCAGCGTCAGGCACAGCGCGCAAAGGACGTGCTTTCGGCCGCAGGCTTCCCCGTGATGCCGTCCGAAACGCATATCGTGCCTATTCTGGTCGGCGATCCTGAACTTTGCAAAAAAGCCAGCGACCGTTTGCTGGAAGTGCACGGCATCTATATCCAGCCGATCAACTATCCGACCGTGCCACGCGGAACCGAAAGACTGCGTATCACGCCGTCGCCTCTGCATGACGACGCCCTGATCGACGGTCTCAAGGATGCCTTGCTGGAAGTCTGGAATGCACTCGGCATTCCTTATGCAGAGCCCACTGTTTCGCAGCCAGCCAGTTCCGAGCGGATCATTCCGCTGATGGTCTCCAAGGCTGGCGGCTGACAATTTCTGGAATTCTATCGGGTAGGAGGGCATTTTAGGCCCTCCTCCCACACCACCGTACGTACGGTTCCACCG